>NZ_JBAURI010000384.1:0-11517 GCF_049581145.1 Bradyrhizobium sp. | reverse complement strand
GGCTCGGCGTTGCTGCCCTGGCGCCGCGCATGCTGCCCTTTGGCGCAGTTGACGTCGGCCCCAGGCTCGGGCTTCCCGATCTGCCGCGCTTGCCGGTTCTGCTTCACTCGAGGGTCAGGGCCGGCCGGCCGCGCGATGCGCTCGCCGCGCTTTCGGCCGCCTTCAGGAGCGCGGTGCGAGGCTAACCAACGCTTGCAGCGGAGCTGTTCACAGCGAATTCGCAGCCTGAGGTTCCGACGGCAGCGACGCGTTCAGCGCAGGGGCGAAGTCGGCCACCTGCACACCTTGCGATTATTCTGAGAGCCGGCCGGAGCTGCCGGTACCTGGCGCCGAATCTCTCCATCTCTCCATCTCTCCGCCGTCCGCCGTGTCTTCGGCAAGAGAGATCATATCTCGTGGCGCTTGTGCCGCCGAACCTGCAGTTCAAACCCACGGCGACCGGATCGACATTCCGATTGATCGAATCCGTCGCAGACAGGCCGCTCATGAGATTGTCGCACGAATCTCGGTCTGGGTTTTTTGCGCAGATGTGCACAAGCCCGTGCCTAAAACGAAACGTTTGCCGTAATCACCCGGATTGATTGAGTTGCAAAAAAGTTGTTCTCGAAGTGTGCGGGGGACAGGGGACCTTCGGTGATTGCAAGGCGTCGAATTCGTGGCGAGCGGGGAATCGCGGCCGGCCGCCGGCAAGCAGACCGACGTTGCGATGTGGTCGATTTTGACCTTCGGCCGGCATTGATCCTGACGGCGGCCAGGGAGTCGAATACATGGTGACGTCGCTACTCGGAATTCTCGGCGGATTCGCGCTCGGTATGCGCTTTAGGGTCTTCTGCCTGATACCGGTCGTCGTGAGCGGCATTGCCGCGATTGCGGTACTCGACCGTATGGACAGCGTGCCGCTCGGTTCGACGGTGCTGAGCGCGATCGTATTCACCGTCACACTGCAGATCGGATATTTTGCCGGGGTCGCCGCCCGATCGGTGCCGGCAGCGGTGCCCGTAGCACGCACTGCCGAACAAGCGCCCCTCCACGATCGGTCGGCCGCGACGTCTTGACTTGCTCGACGACCGGGCAAATCGGACGGCAGCGATGCCGACTAGAGCACGCCTTCTGAAGAACAGTGTGACGCCCGACCAGTCGAGCGCCGGCAGCGGGCGGGGATGTCGCTTGCGCGTTTGCATCACGCCGGTGACGGTGGCAACCTAGCGATGGTCACCGAGGAGAGCGTCGAGCAACCGTTCAGACCACCGCGCATCCCGCCGCAGTGATCCGCGAGGCGTGAGACGCGCGAGCTCCAGCGGCCCTGGCGGAACAGGCGATCTGTTCACATTTGCGGCACAGGGAACCGGAACCCCGCATCGCCCTCGTGGTTGAAGGTCTTGTTCAACCACTGGAGGACATCATCATGAGGTATCGTCTCGGCGTTTCATTTGGCGTGTCGTTGCTCGCGGCGTCGCTGCTGGCATCGGGCGCGGCGTTTGCTCAATCGACCACCGTCGAGGGCGCGCATGACGGCGCACGCACCGGCGGCGATGTCGCCGGTCCGCTCGGCGCGATCGTTGGCGGCACGGTTGGTGCGGCGGTCGGTGCCGGGCTCGAAATCCCGAACGCGGTGATCGAGTCGGTCGCGGGCGAGCGTGCGCCATCGGTCGTGGTCCACGAGCACGTCGTGGTCGGCGAGCCGCTGCCGCCGGACGTCGAGCTGCGTCCGGTTCCGAGGTACACCCAGTACGACTATGCCTTCGTCAACGATCAACGCGTCATCGTCGAGCCGCGGACCCGCAAGGTGATCAAGATCGTCGAGTGACGAACGGTTGTCCGTTCAACCATCCTCGCGGGAGCGCTCACGCCCTCGCGAGGATTTTTCGCTACTGGGCGTTCGCCTGGCGATGCGCGCGCAGCGCCCAATCGAACAGGGCTATGATCGCAAAACCGGCGCACGCCGCCAGGGCGTCGACCACGAAATCCTCCAGCCTGGCGTGCCGTCCAGGAACCAGGAGCTGCAGCAGTTCCAGCACGGCGATCATGACGACCGACACGCAGGCTGCCAGCGCGCGATACCTGGGATAGGCGAGCGCGAACGCAAGCCCGACCAGCACGAAAGCGAGTGTGTGCTCGCCGTCCTGACCGAGGTTGGAATGCGGCCGATAGCGCGCCGGTCCGAGGGTTGCGAAGGTGACGGCTGCGGCCAGCAACCAGGCGAAGATCCGAAGCAGGACTGTCATGCCGGCCAGATAGCACAATTCATCGAACGGGTATCCTTTCAAGTGCTCATGCGGTGGTCGCGTGGTTAACCTGGCGCATTTGCCGGCAACGTGGACGCCGGCTTTCCGCGAGGAAATGCGACCGATACATGACAACTGGAGCGTTTTCCGATTCTTGATCGAGAGATGCTCCTGTGCCGCTCACATCGGCTCCCGCACGCCCACACCCAGCATGAAGCGTTCCCTGATCTGCACGGGATCCCGCCGTGTGGCGCCGACGCCCGGTTTGTCGTCAATGCGCACTCCGATCAAGGTCGGTCCCGACGCCGACAGGGATTGATCGATCAACCGTTCGAAATCCTCTTCATCGGCGGCCCAGGCGCTGTTGGCAATGCCGCTCGCCGCTGCGATGCCGACGATGTCCGCGGCGGACGCGGCCGGTGTCGGCTGGCTGCCGGTGATCTGGTAGATGCCGTTGTCCATCACCACCATGGTCAGGTTCTGCGGCGCCAGCGTCGCGATGGTCGAAAGCGAGCCGAGCTGCATCAGCAGCGAGCCGTCGCCCTCGAGGGCGAAAACCCGCCGCTTGGGCTGGGCCAGTGCGACGCCGAGCGCGATCGGGAAGGCGAGCCCCATGCTGCCCAGCATATAAAAGTTCTGTGGCCTGTGGCCTGCGGCCCAGAGGTCGAAATTGGTGTTGCCGATGCCGCCGATGACGGCTTCCTCGCGCTTCAATTTCTTGACCAGCCGCGAGGTCAGATCGAACCGGTTCATCACCTTGGTGTTGCGGGCGGGCGTATTGGCTGGCGCGTTCATGTCATCGCTCACTTGTCAAAAACCTTGCCGCCGGTCAGCAGCGGCGACAGGATCAGCGCCACCGGCGCCTGCGTGGTGAGGGCCTGCTTGATCGAGCGGTCGACGATGAATTCGAATTCGTCGAGGCGGGTCGCGGTGTGGTGCTCCATGGCGAGCGAATCCAGCACCGGCCGCATGGTCCGGCACACCAGCGACTGGCCGTAGTTGAACTCGCCAAGCGTGCCGCGCTCGGACACGAACATGATCAGCGGGATCTGGTAGGGCATCGCCAGCGACGCCAGCACATTGGCGAGCGTGGCAAAGCCCGAGGTCTGCATCAGCATCGCCCCCTTCATGCCGGCCATCCAGGCGCCGGAGAGGATGCCGACGGCTTCTTCTTCGCGCGCGGTCGGAAATGTCGTGAAGAAGGGATCGGCGTGCAGGTTCTTGATCAGCGACGTCAGCACCCGGTCCGGAACGTAGGGCACGAGGCGGATATCGTTGCGCTTCAGCGTCTGCTGCACGATGCCGTGCCAGGTTTGTCCCTCCTCGGCTGCCATGTCGTTCCGTTCTCCTTGAATTCACGAGTGTGCTCTGCAACCAGGCGCACCTTGCGCAAAGCGGACCTTGCGGTCCCGACCGTGCTCAAGGCGCCGAAACTTGACGCGACCGGCGAGATTGTCAACATGCCCCCAAGGCATTGTGACCTGCGCTCCGTGGCGATGTGGCCGGCTTACGTGACGTGCCATAACCGATATAACGACAAATGATGGTTGGGAGGAGAGAACATGGGTAGGTGGTTACGGATCGCCGCCGTCGCGATGGCGATGCTGGCCACGGGCGGCATGGCCTCCGCTCAAGCGCCGTTTCCCACCAGACCCGTGCATATCTATGTGCCCTATCCGGCCGGTGGTGCGGTCGACATCTTGGCGCGGACGCTCGGCGACGCCGTGTCGCGGCAATGGGGCCAGTCGGTAGTGATCGAAAATCGCCCCGGCGCCGGCGGCGTGATCGCCTCGCAGGCGCTGGCTGCGGCGGCGCCCGATGGCTACACCTTGATCGTGGTCGCCAGCGGCCATGCCACCAATCCGTTTCTTTATGGGAAACTTCCCTACGACACTTTGAAGGATTTCACGCCGATCTCGCTGCTCGCCTCGTCGCCGAATATCCTGCTGGTGCGCAAGGACTCGCCGTTCAAGAGCTTGGGCGACGTGATCGCGGAAGCAAAGGCAAGACCCGGCAGCCTGTCCTTCGGCCATGCCGGCAACGGCACCTCGACGCATCTCGCCGGCGAACTTCTCAAAAGTCTGGCCAAGGTCGATATCGCCGCCATTCCCTACAAGGGCGGGGCGCCGGCGATCAACGATCTGCTGGGTGGCCAGATTCCGCTGTCGTTCAACAACGGGCCGGAATCGGTCGGCCAGATCGCGGCCGGCACGGTGCGCGCGCTCGCGGTCACCAGCGCCAAGCGGGCGCCGTTTTTGCCCGATGTGCCCAGCATCGGCGAGACCGTGCCGGGTTACGACACCGAGGTCTGGTGGGGATTGCTCGGGCCCGGCGGCATGCCGCACGAGCTGGCGGAAAAACTCGCGCATGACTTCGTCGCCGCCTTGAACAATGATGACGTCAAGCAGCGGCTCGCCAAGCTCGGCGCCTTGACGCTCGGCACCTCGCCGCAGGCTTTCGACACCAAGATCCATGCCGACTATGACAAATGGGGCCCGATCATCAAGGCCGCCGGCATCAAGGCCGAATGATGCCCGCGCCGCCCTGCCTGCCGCCGCGCGAGGTGACGCGGCCGAAACTCCCGCCGCCGCCCAATGCATGCGATACGCATGCGCATGTGTTCGGTCCGGCGGGCCGGTTTCCTTATGCGAATGATCGCAGCTACACACCGCCGGATGCACCGCTGGAAAAATATCTGGGCATGCTGGATGCCATCGGCTTCGCGCGTGGCGTGCTGGTGCAGGGCAGCGCGCACGGCCACGACAATTCGGCGATGCTCGATGCCTTGACGCGACAGCCCGAGCGGCTGCGCGGCATCGCGGTCGCCGACGCCGGCGTTGCGCCCGCGACCTTGCGGGAGTGGCACCGGATCGGGGTCCGGGGCCTGCGCTTCAATCATTTCTTCCGCGACGGGCAGTTGCACTATCGCGGCGGGGTGCCGCTGTCGGAGGCTGAAAAGCTCGCGCCGGTCATGGCCGAACTCGGCTGGCATCTGCAGCTCTGGATCGACGTCAAGGATTTGCCGGAGACGATTGTGGTCCTGAAATCGATCGGGCTGCCGGTCGTAATCGATCACATGGGCCGCACCGACGCTCGCGCCGGCACGCAAACCGCGGGCTTTCAGAGCCTGTTGCGCGCGGTCGGCGAGGGCTGGTGCTGGGCCAAGCTGTCGGGCGCGCATCGCTTGAGCCTGAAGGCGCCGGATTATCCGGACGCGCGGCCATTGCATGAGGCGCTGGTCAAAGCCAATCCGGAGCGGCTGGTGTGGGGCGGCGACTGGCCGCATCCGCGGGTCGAGGGCGAGATGCCCGATGCCGGGCATCTGTTCGAATTGTTCCAGGCCTGGACGCCGGACCTGGCCGTGCGCCAGCGCATCCTCGTCGCCAATCCGGCCAGGCTCTATGGATTTCCGCACTGAAAGTGGTTCGATGGCCGTCAACACCAAGCGCGTCTTCTATGTCAAATACCTCGCCCACCAGATCTACGCCGATATTCTGCGCGCGCGGCCCGACCTGCGGCTCGACCGGCTCGAGAACGAGAGCGCCGAAGAGATGTTCGCGCCCGTGCTTGCCGCGGCGCATGTCTATCAGATCGGCGCCGCGCGCGACGAGCTCGCGCCGCATTTTCACGTCCATGCCGAATTGCTGCGGCGGGCGCCGAACCTTCTGATCGTCTCCAGCAACGGCGCGGGCTTCGACCCCGTGGATGTCGAGGCCTGCACGGAGGCGGGCGTTCTGGTGGTCAATCAGTCCGGCGGCAACGCGCATTCGGTGGCCGAACATGCGATCGGGATGATGCTGACATTGTCGAAGCGCATCATCGAGGCCGACCGTGCGCTGCGGCGCGACCGCGATGTCAATCGCAACGCGCTGATGGGAACCGAAGCGCAGGGCCGCACCATCGGTGTTGTCGGCATCGGCAATGTCGGCCGCCGCATCGCCGAACTTTGCAAGGGCCTGCTCGGCATGACGGTGCTGGCCTACGATCCCTATCTGTCCGCGTCAGACATCGCGGCCCGCGGCGCGCAGGAGGTCGAGCTCGACGAGCTGTTGCGCCGTTCCGACTATGTGTCGATCAACTGTCCCCTGACCAAAGAAAGCCGCGGCATGATCGGCGCGCGGGAGTTCTCGCTGATGCAGCCGCACGCTTATTTCATCACGACGGCGCGCGGCTTCATTCACGACGAGGCCGCGCTGTTCGAGGCGCTCCGCGACAAGCGCATCGCCGGCGCCGGCCTCGATGTCTGGTCCAAGGAGCCGCCGCCGCCCGAGCATCCGCTGCTGCAGTTCGACAACGTGCTGGCAAGCCCGCACACCGCGGGCGTCACCAGGGAGGCGCGCGAGAACATGGGCCGGATCGCCGCCGAGCAGATCCTGGATGCGCTCGATGGCAAGCGGCCGCCGCGCGTCATCAATCCCGAGGTGTGGCCGCGCTACAGCGCGCGTTTTGCGCAGATTTTCGGGGTGATTCCGGCCTAGCGAGGTGGTCGACGGGAGAACCGGGAGAGAAGATTAAGCCACCGCCCGGTCCGTCGCGGCAACAAAAACACTGCCGCGGGCCGCATCGACGGTGGCCGCATTGCTATTTTCTCCGATGTCTCGACAGGCGGTCCAGGCGTGGCCATTTTCGCCTTTGCGCCATGATGTTGCGGGCAATTTTTCCGCTGGCGTGAAAGGAAAGACTCCGATGCGCCGGATCAACTCGTTATTGCGTTCCAGCACCATTGGCCGGGGTTTCGCGCAGTTCGTGGCCATTGCCGCCGCCAGTCTGCCAGCCGTCGGAGCCTAGGCGGCTCCGACAAGCCTTTGATATTCATCAAGGGGCTTGCCATTGCCTGCGGTTAGATGGACGGTGAATGCTCGGGATATCGCGGGAGAAGTTCCATGTCACATTATATCGTTCATTTCATGAAGGATGTGCTTGGCGAGAACGGCCGGCAGTCCGAGATCTGTCAGAGTACCCTTGAAATCGATGCTGAGAGCGAAGGTCTCGCCGCCGAGCTCGCCAAGCAGAAGTTCTGCGAAACCCAGGCGCTGTGCGATTGGTCGCTGCACGCCGACCGGATCAAGGTCAGGCCGGCCGACTACCCGTCGTGAGGATGGATCGCTGCTCGTGCCTGTGAGTTGACTGAGACCGCAGCGGCGCAAGCTTCAGCGAGAAACAGGCGCCGCTGGGGCGGCGGTTTTCCACGGTGACGGTTGCTGCATGCAGCTCCGCGATGCGTTGCACGATCGAGAGTCCAAGCCCGGTGCTGCCCTGCTTCCTCCGATCGCGCCGCCAGAAGCGCCGGAAGATCAGCTTGCGCTCGTCTTCGGGAATGCCCGGACCGTGGTCGAGAACGCGCACCGTCCCGTTGCCCTCGACGACGAATTCCACGGTCGATCCGGGAGCGGTGTGGTTGATCGCATTCTCGGCCAGATTGCGGATGGCGCGGCCGAGCATTTCCGGATTGCCGTTGACCCACACCGGATCGCTCTCGCCCAACAGCGCGACGTCCTTGCCCTGGGAAAGCGCTAGCGGCGCGACGAACTCGGCAACCTCGGTGGCGACCGCGTGAAGATCGGCCTTCTCCTCGGGGCTGACGACGAGCGCATCGAGTTCGGCAATGTCGAGCAATTGGCCGACGATATGCGCCATGCCCTCGACGTTGTGGCGGAGCGCCCGGCGCATCTCCGCATCCTCCAGAATGTCGATCCGGGTTCGCAGGATGCTGAGCGGCGTACGCAATTCATGCGCGGCATCCGCGGTGAATTCGCGCTGAACCTTGAAACCCTCTTCCAGCCGATCCAGCGCCTGGTTGACCGCCGACACCAGCGGGCGAACCTCGTGCGGGATCGCGTCAGTCGGTAGCCGGACGCCCGGACGGGCCGGCCCGATCTCGCCGGCGATCTCGGAGGCCTCGCGCAACGGCCGCAGCGCGCGTCGGAAGATCGCAATGTCGGCCATCAACAGCACGAGCAGGATCGGCAGCGTGATCCAGCCGACGTTTCCGTAGAAGTCGGCGACGATGTCGTCGATCAGCACGTCGCGATTGGCAAGGTCCTCGCCGGTCTGGATCCAGACGGTCTGCTCGCCGACGCGGCTGCGGATGCTGGCGCCGGACACGGTGGCGTCGCCGTGCCGCTGCTGCAGGAATTCGGCCCGACCGGCGTGGCTGTCGGCGGGAAACACCGCGGCGCGATCCTTCAGCGAGGAAAACAGCACGCGGCCCTGATCGTCGGTCACGGCGTAGGAATAGCGGCCATAGGCCTGCGAATAGAGGCCGAGCAGATCCTGCGGCAAATTGAGCGCGAGGCGGCCGTCCGGCCCCACGCTCAAATGCTCCGCGACCGACATGGCCTGGTCCTGCATCGCCTTGTTGTGAATGTTGTCGGTCGCATAACTCAGCAGCCAGGACAGCGCGAGCGACATCAGAATGGAGGTGATGACCACGGCGACGACGTGCAGGAAGACGATGCGCGAGATGATCGATTTGAATCTCGGCATGCTACTTTTCCTCCGCGATCAGGTAGCCGACGCCGCGAATGGTGTGCACCTGAACCTTGGCGCCGCGCTCCGAAAGCTGCTTGCGAAGGCGGTGGACATAGACCTCGATCGCATTCGATCCGACCTCTTCGGAATGTCCGAAGATGTGATCCTCGACCTGCTTCTTGCTGACCACCCGTCCCTTGCTGCGCATCAACAGCTCAAGCACCGCGGTCTCGCGGGCCGACAGCAATTGCGGCTGATCGTCGATCGAGGCCTGCCGGTTCTGGGTGTCGAATTCGAGGTTGGCGATGCGCAGGCTGCTGCCGAGCAATTGGCCGGGCCGCCGCAATTGCGCTTCCAGCCGCGCGATCAGTTCCTCCAGCGCAAACGGCTTCACCAGATAATCGTCAGCCCCGCTGCGCAGGCCATGAACGCGATCGTTCAGGCCGCCGCGCGCGGTCAGCACCAGCACCGGAATCGGATTGTTGCGATTGCGGATCTCGCGCAACAGCGCCAGGCCGTCGCCGTCGGGCAGGCCGAGGTCGAGGATCATCGCGGCGTAGAAGGTCGTGCTCAGAACGCTTTGCGCCTCCTCGATTGTCGACAGCAGATCGGACTCATAACCCGCGCTCTTCAGGCCCTGCGCCAGGAGGTTGGCAAGCTCCTCATTGTCCTCGACGATCAACAGCCGCATATCAGGTTACCCGGGACGTTCAGCCTTCACTGTGAAATGGCCGGCGACGGCCGAGCTCGTGTAAGGCTGGTGTAAGGTTGGTTGAAATCCTCCGCAGCGAGGGCCGCAGGATCGCATCATTTCGCGTCTCCAGAAACAAGGACCTTTACGTCGCAGTTAGCCCGAAGCAATCCCCCGAATCGGTTAGAACAGCCGTAACAGCAACACGTTAGTTGGGCTTGGACCAATACGCTATTGCGGCAGTCTGTAATGACCAATATGACGTTAGCGGCGGAAACCGGCACCGAAAGAACGACGCATGGATCGGCGGGGCGGGCGGCGGGTGCGTAATTCAAAGCACGACGTTGCAATATGACAGTCGGCGCGAATTGGCACTGGCGGAGATTGGCGATCGCGCTGACTCTGGTCGCCTTGGCGGGCGTGGGCATCATGGGCGCAAGCAGGCTCTTGGTCCAGCGGGCCAGGTCCGAGACCGCGCGTCCAACCAACACCGACTCGTCCCGCTTCACACCGAGTGAGACGGAATGGGCGAGCTTTGTCGTTGAGCCCGCAACGGAGCAGGTGTTTCGCGCCGAGCACATTACCGAAGGCAAGATCGCCGTCGACGAGGATACCTCGACCCCGATCTTCTCGCCTTACGCCGGCCGCGTCGTCAAGCTGCTGGCGAAGCCGAGCGACATGGTCGAGCGCGGACAGGCGCTGTTCGTGATCGAAGCCACCGATACCGTGCAAGCCCTGAACGATTTCGTCAGTGCGCTGAGCACGCTGAATACCGCACGCTCGAAGCTCAATCTGGCGCAGATCGTCGAGAAACGTCAGGACGATCTCTACGCGGGGAAGGCGGTCCCGCTGAAGGACTGGCAGCAGTCGCAGTCGGATCTGACTGCGGCCCAGAACGACATGCGCGCGGCGGAAACCGCGGTCGAAGCGGCGCACAACCGGCTGCGGATACTCGGGCGCTCGGAAGAACAGATATCGGCGTTTCAAGAGACCCGCCAGATCAGCGCCGACACCCCGATCTATGCGCCGATCGGCGGCACGGTCATCCAGCGCAAGGTCGGGCCGGGCCAGTTCATCTCCACCGGCGCCAGTGATCCGGTTTTCGTCATCGGCGATCTTTCGACTGTGTGGCTGACGGCCTTTGTGCGCGAGAGTGAAGCCGCCGACGTCAAAGTCGGCCAGGAGACCGACTTCAACGTGCTCGCATTGCCGGGACGGACGTTCAAGGCCCGCATCGACTATGTCTCGGCGGCGATCGACCCGTCGAGCCGCAGGCTTCTGGTCCGGGCCACCATCGACAACAAGGAAGGCCTGTTCAAGCCGGAGATGTTCGCAAACGTCACGATCTATGCCGGTACAGATCGCAGTTCGGTGGGCGTGCCCAAACAGGCGCTGATCTATGAAGGCGAACATGTGCATCTGTGGGTGGCGCATGACGACAAATCGCTCGAACTTCGCGAAATCGAGACCGGCCTGACGAATGGCGACCTCGTCGAGGTCCGCAGCAATCTGAAGGCCGGGGAGAAAGTCGTCACCAAAGGCAGTCTGTTCATCGACCGGGCAGCGTCCGGCACTTAAACCACCGCAAGCCGTCTTCTACGGGAATCCCGATCTTATGGACCGCCTCGTTTCCATCGCAGTCGATCGCCGTTTCCTGATGGTCGGGCTGTTCATGGCCGTCATCATCGGCGGACTCGTGGCGTTTCAGCAACTGAACATCGAAGCCTATCCGGATCCGACCCCGCCGATGGTCGACATCGTCACCCAGAGCGCGGGGCTGTCGGCCGAGGAAATCGAGCGCTACATCACGATTCCGCTGGAAACCCAGGTTGCCGGAATCAAGAACCTCAATATTATCCGCACCATCTCCCTTTACGGTCTGTCCGACGTCAAGCTGCAATTCTCGTTCGATTTCACCTACGATCAGGCGCTGCAGCAGGTCCTGAACCGGCTGTCGCAATTGGCGCCGTTGTTGAACAACGCCCAGCCGCAGATTTCGCCGCTCAGCCCGATCGGCGAGATTTACCGATATCGGCTGGTCGGGCCGCCCAACTACTCGGTGCTCGATCTCAAGACGCTGCAGGACTGGGTGCTGCAGCGCCGATTCCGCACCGTGCCCGGGGTGATCGA
>NZ_JBAURI010000383.1:0-4637 GCF_049581145.1 Bradyrhizobium sp. | reverse complement strand
CGTCGGCCGCGGGCGGGCGGCGCGAGGGCGGCCGCGCTGATCGGGACCAGCACGTCCGTATCCAGTTCGATGCGCTGGAAGCGATCCGAATCGAGCCGGTTCACCAACGACGGATGGTAGTGGGACAGCAGGAAGTGGGCCTGGGCATCGAGCAGGAGTTTTTCGGAGCCTGCGAAGTTGGAGGCCACCAGTTGAACCGAGGCGCCGCCCAGCGCACTCTCCGACTTGCGGATCCAGTCGGGAAAGAACGTCTGCGAGAGCGCGTGCGTCGCCACGAAATGGACGGTTTCGGCCTTGAGCCGGGCGACCTCGAGCGCCTCCTCGCGTCCCCCCAGGACCCGGCGCAGCACGTCCTGCGCCACCGCACGGAAGGTCTCGCCCGCCGGCGTCAGGGTCAGCGTATGGGTGCTGCGCTCGAACAGCGGCGTGCCCAGCCATTCTTCCAGGGCGCGGATGCGGCGGCTCAGCGCCGGCTGGGTGACATGGCGGCGCTCGGCTGCCCGCGAGAACCCTCCTTCTTCGGCAATCGCGAGGAAATCCTCCAGCCAAATCAGGTCCATGATAACGTTTCGTCCTCAAATGATGCCAATACGGCATTAGCGCGCGGTGCCCGGCTGGTCCAATGTAATCCGAATTTCAAGCGAGATCACAAAGAGCCAGCCAACATGGCCGCTGTCCGGGAGGACCACATTGCAGATCGCCACCAGTTCGCTGTCTTCGCCCGTCCCGTCGCTCACCGCCGGCCGGCGCGCGAGGCCGCTCTGGCGTGAACCCTATGTGCTGGTGGCGGCCGGCGCGGCACTCGGCGCGCTGGCGGGGGCGCTGTTTCCCGCCGTCGCGGCCGAGCTGAAGCCGCTCGGCGACGCCTTCATTTCGCTGGTCAAGATGACCATCACGCCGCTGATCTTCCTGGTGGTGGTCACCGGCATCGCGCAGGTCGGCGACATGCGCGCGGTCGGACGCATCGGCCTCAAGGCCCTCGTCTATTTCGAAGCCGTCACGACGCTTTGCCTGCTGTTCAGCTTCGTTGTGGTGCGCTGGGTGCAGCCCGGCGCCGGCGTCGGCCACGCCTCCGCGCAACAGGCGGAGACCGTCGCCCGCTATGCGCAGGCGCATGTCGGATCGGTCTCGGCTTACATCCTGCACATGATCCCGGACAGTTTCGTCGGCGCTTTCGCCAATGGCGATGTGCTGCAGGTTCTGGTGCTGGCGCTGTTGTGCGGGATCGGCCTGCTGATGCTGGGCGAGCGCGGAGCCGCGCTGCGTACCGGGCTGGAACGGGCGACCGAGCTGGTGTTCAGCGTCGTGCATGTCGTGGTCGCGCTGGCGCCGATCGGCGCCTTCGGCGCGATGGCTTTCACCGTGGCCAAGTTCGGCCTGGCCACTTTGTCGGCGCTGGCGCTGCTGGTCGGCACGGCCTGGGCCATGATGGCGATCTTCATCTTCGTGGTGCTCGGGACGATCTGCCGGGTGGCCGGAATCCGCTTGATGGACCTGCTGCGCCTGCTGCGAACCGAGCTTCTGGTGGTGCTCGGCACCTCGTCTTCCGAAACCGCGATCCCGGGCATGATGGAGAAGCTGCCGGCGGCAGGCGTCGGGCGCGCCGTGGTTGGCCTCGTCATCCCGTCCGGTTATTCCTTCAACCTCGACGGTGTCGCACTGACCCTGCCGCTGAGCACGCTGTTCGTCGCCCAGGTCTACGGGATCGAGATGACGACGGCGCAGCAATTGAGCCTGTTCGTCGTGATGCTGTTGACCAGCAAGGGCGCGGCCGGCGTCACCGGCGGCGCCTTCGCGGCGCTGGCAGCAACCGTCGTGGCCGCGGGCCTGCCGGCGGAGGGCCTGGCGCTGCTGCTCGGCATCGACCGCTTCATGTCGCTGGCGAGAGCCATCACCAACACCATCGGCAACGCCGTGGCTGCCATCATCGTCGCCAAGTGGGACGGCGAATTCGACCCTGAAGCATGGACCAAGGCAACCATGCAACCTCCAACTGCAAAGTAGACATCAATGGACATCGAACAGACCACCCTGCCCGTCATCGCGCTGGTCCCCGGCGATTGCACCGGTATCGGACCGGAGCAGACCGCGCGCATCCTCGCCGACGGCAATCTCGCCTCCACAGCCAATCTGGTGGTGGTCGGCGACGCCCGCGTGCTGGAGATGGGCATGTCGCAGGCCGGCGTCCGGCTCGAGATCGAACGGGTGGCATCGCCGGCCGAGGCGTCGTTCGGACGCGGCACCGTGCAGCTGGTCGACCTCGGCAATACCGATCCCTCGCTGTTCCCGCTCGGCAAGTCCAACGCGGAGTCCGGCCGGCTGACCGGCGAAACGCTGTCGCGCGCGATCGATTTCGCGAAAGAAGGCGAGGTCGACGCCATCACCTTCGCCCCCCTCAACAAGCGCGCCATGTTCGACGGCGGCTGGAGGTTCCCCGACGAGCACAAGATGTTCGCGAGCCTGCTCGGACACAAAGGCTATTTCTCCGAGATGAACGTGCTGGACGGCCAGTGGATGTCGCGGGTGACCGGGCACCAATCGCTGCGCGAGGCGATCGGCGGCATCAATCCGCAGAGCATCACCGATGCGATCGAGCTCGCCGACCGGATGATGCGCAAGGCCGGCATCGCGACGCCGCGCATCGCGGTCGCAGCGCTCAATCCGCATGCCGGCGAGGGCGGCCTGTTCGGCCGCGACGAGATCGACATGATCCGGCCGACCGTCGAAGCCGCGGCGAAAAAAGGCGTCGCCTGCAGCGGGCCCTATCCGGCCGATACCGTCTATGTCCGCGCCTTCGCGGGCGAGTTCGACAGCGTGGTCGCGATGTATCATGACCAGGGGCAGATCGCGACCAAGCTGCGCGGCTTCAACCGCGGCGTCACCGTGACGGCGGGGCTCGAGACCGTCTTCACGACTCCATCCCATGGCACGGCATTCGATATCGTCGGTCAAGGCATAGCCAAGACCGGCGCGATCGAAAGCGCGGTCCGGCTTGCTGCTCAACTGGCCACCACGAAAATTCGGGAGGGTTCCTATGCCAATCACTGATCGCAGGACTTTGTTGCAGGCCGCAGCCGCGCTGCCGCTCACCGCCGCCGCAACTTCAATCGCGTTCGCGGACGATTCCGCCGGCGCGCCGGCCGCGCCAGCCAAACCGGCGCCGGCCAAGGACGTCACGCGCAGGCTGGCCCATTATATCGTCACCGCGAGCTATGACGACCTGCCGCCCAATGTGCGCAAGGAGGGCGTGCGGACGCTGCTGAACTGGGTCGGCGTCGCGATCGGCGGATCGCGCCATCAGACCGTCGACATCGCGGTCTCGGCGCTGAGCCCGTTCTCGGGCCCGGCGCAGGCCTCGCTGTTCGGACGGCGCGAGCGGTTCGACATCATGAACGCCGCCTTCATCAACGGAGTCTCGAGCCACATCTTTGACTATGACGACACCCATCTGAAAACCATCATTCATCCCGCGGGCCCGGTGGCGTCCGCGATCCTGGCGCTGTCGGAAATGCAGCCGGTGTCGGGCAAGGAATTTCTCAACGCGCTGGTGCTCGGTGTCGAGACCGAATGCAGGATCGGCAACTGCGTCTATCCGAACCACTATGACGTCGGCTGGCACATCACCGGCACCGCCGGCGTTTTCGGCTCGGCCGCGGCGGTCGGCAAGCTCTTGAAGCTCAACGAGCAGCAGATGATGTGGGCGCTCGGCCTCGCCGCGTCGCAGCCGGTTGGACTGCGCGAATCCTTCGGCTCGATGAACAAGAGCTTCAATCCGGGCCGCGCCGCCAGCAACGGCATCTTCGCGGCCATGCTGGCATCGAAGAACTTCACCTCATCCGACAGCATGATCGAAGCCAAGCGCGGCTGGGCCAATACCGTCTCGACCAAGCAGGACTACAACGAGATCCTGGGCGACCTCGGCAAACGTTACGAGGCCGCGCTGAACACCTACAAGCCGTTCGCCTGCGGCATCGTGATGCATCCGGCGATCGACGCCGCGATCCAGTTGCGCAATGAGAACAAGCTAAGCGCCGACCAGATCGAGCGCGTCGACCTCAAGGTCCATCCGCTGGTGCTCGAGCTCACCGGCAAGAAGACCCCGCATCAAGGTCTCGAGGGCAAGTTCAGCATCTATCATGCCGTCGCGGTCGCGCTCGTCGAAGGCGCCGGCGGCGAAAAGCAGTTCAGCGACCGCGCCGTGACCGATCCGGTGGTGGTCGCCCTGCGCAGCAAGGTCAATCCGGTGATCACGCCCGGAATCAGGCCGGAACAGGTCGATATGACCATCGTCCTGAAGGATGGCCGCGAGCTGCATCGCTCCATCGAACATGCCGTCGGCAGCGTCGAAGTCCCGATGACGGACCAGCAGCTCGAGACCAAGTTTTCCGATCTGGCGGAAGGCATCCTTCCCGCCGCCACGGTCCGGCGGGTGATGGATGCCTGCTGGAGCATCGAAAGCCTGCCGAGCGCGGCCGAGATCGCCAAGATGTCGGTCTCGGCGTAGGGCATTTTTCGGAAAGGCGGACACCGGCTTTCCCAAAGAAAATGCGACCAATAAAGAACAACCGGAGCGTTTTCCGATTCAATCGGAAAACGCTCTGGGAGCAACTGATCTCGTCCGGCGCCGTGGCTTGACC
>NZ_JBAURI010000382.1:0-2002 GCF_049581145.1 Bradyrhizobium sp. | reverse complement strand
GGATCAATGTGCCGATCGGCCTTCTCGGCATCCTGCTCTCGCTGAGGTTCATCCAAAACCTGCGCGAGGAGGCGGTGCCGCGCTTCGACTTCAGGGGATTCGTGCTGTCCGGGGTCGGTCTTTTGAGCCTCATTTCGGGGATCAGCGTGATCGGGCGCGGCATCGCGCCGCTGTGGCTAGTCGTGGCGATGGTCGCGATCGGCGCGCTCGCGCTCGCGGCCTACGTCCGCCACGCCGGCGACAACGAGGACGCGATCCTCGATCTCAAGCTCCTTAAAATTCCGACGTTCTATGCCGGCGTCATCGGCGGGCTCATTTTCCGTATCGGCATCGGCGCCATGCCCTTCCTGCTGCCGCTCCTGTTGCAGATCGGTTTCGGCCTTACGCCGTTCGAATCGGGCTCGCTGACCTTCGCCACCGCGGCCGGCGCGCTCCTGATGAAATTCACCGCTTCGACCTTACTGCGGTGGTTCGGCTTCCGGCGCACGCTTATGGTCAATGGCCTGATCTCCGGCGCGTTTCTGGCCGCCTGCGCCCTCTTCACGCCGACTACGCCGCACTGGATGTTACTGTTGACGCTGCTGACCGGAGGCTTCTTCCGCTCGCTCGAATTCACCGCCCTCAACGCCATCAGCTACGCCGACATCGACCCCCCGCGGATGAGCCGCGCCACCAGTTTCGCCAGCGTCTCGCAGCAGATGTCGGGGGCGATCGGGGTCGCGGTGGCTGCGATCTGCGTGCAGTCGATCCAGTTCGGCTTCGGCGATCCCGAGCTTCAGGCGCGCGACCTTTCGCTCTCCTTCGTCCTGGTGGCGATCATCTCGAGCCTGTCGGTCTTCGTCTTCGCCCAGCTCAAGCCGGACGCGGGCGCGGCGGTGTCGGGCAAGCTCGCGGCGTCGCCTGAAGCCCAGCCAGCGGCGGCGGAGTGAGGCGCCCGCGGATGGTTCGAAGGGTCGCGATCAGCCCATGAAGTCGATCGTCACCGAACCGGAGACGAAACTGCTCGAGGTGAGCGGCGTGCCGCCGACGGGCGCACTTTCGATGTCCAGCAAAAATCCGGTGTTCGCAGCGGTCCACGGACCGAAAATGCCATCGACGCCGCAGGAGATCGGCGCATTGAAGACGACGGGCGTGAACTTCGGCAGCGAACTGATCCCCTCGCCGCCGTCTGGCGCTTCCACAATCCATTCCACGGAGCTGCCGTTGAGGTTTTCCGCAGCTCGAACGGCATCGCCCTGCGCAACTTTTCCTCGTCGAACATGAACGTTGACGGCTTGCTGCCTGCGTCTGTCATGAGGCCTCCCCATCGTCCGCCTGCCCACGAGGCGGCCGCAAACCCAGTCGACACCGCTATCAGTCTCATTGCAACAAGCTGTGACCGCCGTCACTCGCCCGGCTGGCGTCCCGTCGCGTCGCCCCGAGTTTGGCTGGAGCGCGCTGCGAAGAACTGGGGACTAGTTTTCGCTCGACGCTCCGGAAAGCAACGCAATAGTAGTCCCTCGGCGATTCGGCCGCCGCCAAGGCCCTAACTTATCCACGGACGCGATAGAGGTGGGGGATGGACCGGCGCCAGCCACGCGGCCTGAAGATGCGATTGCTGGCGGTCGGGATCGTCCTGCTGGCGCTCACAGCGTGCTATCTCCTGATGCTTAGCCGCTTCAAGGTTTCGGAACTGCCCGGCGAGCAGCATTTCGGCGCCGCAGACCCGGTCGAGCCGGCGGGGGAGGTTTATCTCGAGCCGATCAGCATCGACGCTCTCAACGACGCCTTGCAGATGCGCGCCTATCTGATGCCGAGCGTCTCGGCGAGCAAAAACGCTCACGCCGCCTCGGACCGCGATCTGACCTTGCTGGTCGCCCACGACAAGACGGTGGAGGAAGTGAAGCTGGCGGCAGCCGACCATATGGCGACCTCGACCTTCGAGGTCGACCTCAATGAGGGCAGCGTCAGCCGTTACCCGCTGGACTCCTACGTCGCTCGGTTCGGCGTCCAACTCATGGAC
>NZ_JBAURI010000381.1:0-1654 GCF_049581145.1 Bradyrhizobium sp. | reverse complement strand
ATCGGCGTCGAGGGCGGTGCGGATCGCGGAGGGTGATTCGCCGGTGGTGACGGGGAGGTTGGGGAGCGTGTCGAGGAAGTTGGCGATGCGGTCGACGAGAGCGTGGCCGAGGGTTTGGAATTGCTGCGGGGTTAGGGTGAGGGGTGAGTGGCGCTGGCTGCTGGGTGGCGGGTGGGGCATGGCGGCCTCTTGATGATTCTCTGGAATGGTAGTCGAGGCAGTCGGCGATGGCGGAAGGTTAGGAGAATTAATTTCGACGGAATGAGCGTGCTAGACTTCTCCAAAATCCTGAGCTGATTGGTTTGCGGGCCGCGTACCTCCTGAAACGAGGTGTTATGGCGTCGAGTGTTATGACTCTGGGGACGAAGGGCAGCGCACGGTTGCGGACGCTGCTGGTGTGGGTGAGCTGCGCTGTGCTGGCGGCGCTGATCGTGCGGTTTTACGGACGTGCGGTGATGCGGTATACGCACTTCGATGCGCCGCATTATCGAAGTTTCTGGCCGGCGAAGTGGTGGCTGGTGGCGCACCTTGGCGGAGGGTCGCTGGCGTTGCTGCTGGGGCCGTTTCAATTTGTCGGATGGATCAGGCGGAACTATGTGAAGGCGCATCGGTGGATGGGGCGGCTGTATCTGAGCGGGGTGCTGGTGGGGAGTATCGCCGCGGTGTATATGGGGCTGCGGGTGTCGCGGGACAAAGCGTTTGGTGTGGCGCTGTTGTACCTGGCGCTGGCGTGGGTGGTGACGAGTGGGATGGCGTATTTGTCGGTGATGCGGCGACAGTTTGCGGCGCACAGGGAGTGGATGATTCGCAGCTACGTGGTGACGTTTGCGTTTGTGCTATTTCGGCTGGGGGAGGATTTGAATTTGTATGGCGGGCTGGGGCCGTCCGCGCAGGCCGTGATGGTGGCTTGGATGGCGTGGGCGGTGCCGCTGTTGTTTACGGAGGTGGCGTTGCAGTGGAGGCGGTCGATGGGGGTGAAAGCCCGGGGCTAAAGCCCAGTTTTCTGGTTGGTCTTTTCAGGGGCCTAAAGGCCCCTGCTAATCCGGTAAAACGAATTCGCGTCCGGTGAAACGAATTCGCGTGGGCTAGCAGGCGAGGTCGGCGCGGGTTAGTTTTAGGGGGCCTAGATTGCCCAGCAGGGTTAGGGCGAGGGATTCGGGGTGGAAGAGGTCGTTGGCGAGGCGCTGGATGTCGGGGACGGTGACGCTATCGATCTCGGTGGTGATTTCGTCGAGCGAGAAGAAACGGCCCCAGTACATTTGCTGGCGGGCTAGCGAGGACATGCGGGAGCCGGAGGTTTCGAGGCCGAGGACCATGTTGCCTTTGATCTGGGACTTGGCGCGGTGGAGTTCTTCGTCGGTGACGGGCTCGCGCTTGAGGCGGGTTAGTTCGGCTAGCGTCAGGTCCAAAACTTGGCGGGTGTTGTCGGCAGAGCAGCCGGCGTAGATGGCCAGGGAGCCGGTGTCGCGGAAGGGGTTGAGCTCGGCGTAGATGCTGTAGGCGAGGCCGCGCTCTTCGCGGATGGATTGGAAGAGGCGCGAGGACATGCCGCCGCCGAGGATGGAGTTGAGCAGGTAGGCAGTGTAGCGATCGGGCGAGGCTACGGGCGGTGCGGGGACGGCGAGGCAGAACTGGACTTGCTCGAGGGACTTCT
>NZ_JBAURI010000380.1:0-4466 GCF_049581145.1 Bradyrhizobium sp. | reverse complement strand
CCCTTTATCTCTGTCATTGGCCCATTATTTTTTTCGCGCGCTTCATTTTTGGCGATAGCGCCGAAACGGCCGTGGGGATCGCGGCGATAACCGTTGCCATGATCGGCCTGGCGGTTGCCATGTACTTTCTGGTCGAACGCAGATTCCTTCAGCCGTCCGCGCTCCGGTCGGACCACCTTGTGGGAACTCTAGCCGGCTTCTGGTCGGTGATCCTGACGCTCGCGGCCATGACCCACGCCACTTTTCTGTCGGGAGGTTTCTCCTGGCGCATGCCCAAGGCTCAATCTGATCTGGCACATCTGCAGGACTTTCCGGCGAATGCCGACCTGCGAGGGCCTGTGGGCCCGGTCGGCGTCCTGTTCGTCGGCGACTCCCTGATCGCCCAATACGCCTTTGGGCTCAAGCCGCTCATGGAGCGGCTCGATATCGGCTTTCAAGCAACAGGCGGCGCCGGCTGCCCGATACTTTATGGCGCTTTGTCCAGATCAATGCTGCGCCAACAATGCAGACTGGCACGTGACAAGGCGTTGGCCCAGCTGGAAACGACCACTCTGCCGATCGTCTATACACAGCTTTGGCGGCTCTACGATGACTCAGAGATTGACTATGAATTCGAAGGTGCCGACCAGGCCGAAAACAGCCCGGGCTCCTTCGTCAAGCTTGGCTCTGCACTTGAAGTCACGATTGGGAAACTCGTCGCAAGAGGCCATCGCGTCCTGCTGATCGGCGCCCAAGTGGACCCCGGTTGTTCCATCAATCTTCCACGCATCGAGCAAGGACCACTGCCCCGCGCCCTTCAACGACCCTGCGCCCCGGTCACGCGGGATATGGCCGAGCGCTCGACGGCTCCGATCGATCAGGTCCTCTCCCGCATACAGGCGAAGTGGCCGGATCGGGTTCGATTATTGCGACCCATCGATTATTTTTGCGACCTTGAATGTCCCATCGAGCAAGACGGGATCTTGCTCTATTCCAGCCGGATTCACCTGAGCCTCGCCGGATCAGACTACATGGTCAGCCGCAGTGAGCGGGCATTTCGTGAATTTCTGATGCCGCGCTGACGATCCGAAGTACGCAGTCATTTGCCTGACGCGTCAAACTTTAAGGAAAATGCGGCGACCAAATTCGGCACGTCGAAACCGATTTCGCAATTTTGCGCTGCACCAACAAAAACTCCGCTGACGTTTTGCAGACGCATGCCGTATATGGTGTTTGTGGCGCTAACGATATGCCGTCGATTTGCCCGGCACGCCAAGCCCGCGAAGCTGGCGCAGCCGAACAACCAACAACGAGAGACCGATGTACTTCGTCGCATCCGCGCTGGTCGTATTGTCCGGGCTATTCTACGCCGCGGGCAACCACGAGATCGGCTCACTCGGTGTCGAGATGTGCCAATACGGCGGCTCGTTTTGCGATAATCCGCATTATGTTCTGGCCGGCGCCGGTCTCGCTGCGATCTGGGGTGCGTTCGTCAGCGTCCGCTAGCGGCCGCAGGAAGGTCGAGCAAAGTCGTCTGCTCGCTTCTCCCGCGCGTGTGCGGACCGAACGAGGCGAACATCGTCCCCCCTTGCATCACGCGGATCGCGTGAAGTCGCCCCTGGGGCGATCCCAAAATTGCACCGCAATCGGCATTGCAAATCTCAATCCCAGATTGCAAGATGAGCACCAGAGTCTCATCGTCAAGCCGGCCCCGCAGGAATCGACTGTAGTAGAACGAAATCCAACTACCGAGACAATTCGGCCAGAACAATTTTGAGACGTCTCGCCGCAGATGACTGCGACGGATCCCTCGGCCGCTATTTCAATGCGCGCCAAAATGCCGTGCAAAACTTCTCAAGGACACAAAAGCGTAGTCCGCCTCTGTCTAGTTTGACGATGTCATGAAGAAGCGGACGGACAAGCCGCGAACCATCACAGCGTGACGATCCTGCAGGAGAAACCGATGGCAGCAGATCCCGATCGACCCGGTCTTGCCGGCGCCCCCGACAAAGCCGAAAGACGAGCCGCGCGGGATGCCGGTACCGTTTGGGGCCTGGTGTTGGACCATTTTGTCGACAAGCACCTCGAAGCCGCGGCTGCAATGAAGATCAATCCGGACGGCGGCGTGGCACGGACGCCGGAAGGTGTCGTCGTGACGAGCAAGGAACTGGTGCTGCAGGTCCTGCTCAACTCGGAGGGCAACTATACCGTCGAAGGCTATCAGCCCAGGATGCAGGAAAGCATCGGCGTGATCTATCTCGGAATGGACTGGGGGCCGGAATACGAACGGCAATCGACGCCGGCGAATGCGGCAATCGGGCGCGTCACCCGGCGGGAGGCATTTGATCTCGCGCTGAAGGAGACGCGGGCGGCGCTGACCACCGTCCCCGCCCCCAACGGCATCATCGATATCCAGGCGGTCTCTGACGTCGTGTTTGCGAAGCTCTGCAGTCATTGGTTCGACATTCCGGATGGCGTTTACGTGAAGCCGGGCGGCTTCCGGATTTCAAATCTGCTTCCGCCCGGCATTTGCCCCGGCGACTACACGATGCCGTCCGGCTATATCGTCCATCCCGATCCGGATGTCCTGCTCACCCTCCTGGGACAGAGGACCGGTCAAATCCTTCGCGAGTCCGTCAATAAATATGTTGCAGATAAACGCGCGGCCGGGCAACTGCCCACCGCCGCGCTCACCCGGGCCTTCTTCGAGGAATTTCCGAAGCCGGAAGACAATGATCTCCTGGCGCGCACCATCGTCGGGGTGATGATGGGCGCATTGCCCACCATCAACGGCAATCTGGTCACCATCGTCAAGACTTGGCAACGGACCGCGACGCTGTTGGCGCTGCAGGCCAAGCTCAACGCCAGCACGCAACCCGACGAATTCGTCAAGGCCCACGACATCGTCGAAACCCCGATGCGCCAGACCATGCAGAACCAGCCGACGCCGGACTGGCTGTGGCGCCTGGCGACAAAGGACCACACAATCGGAGCGAAAAATCCTGTACAGGTGCATGCCGGCGACAAGATCTATCTCAGCATCACGCAGGCGACACAGGAAGAACTGCGTGCCGGCGGCGACGACGTTTGCCCGCTGTTCGGCGGCGACCGCAGCAGGAGCCCGCATCCGACCCATGCCTGTCCCGGCTTCGAGATGGGATTTGGCATCCTGCTCGGCATCGTTTACGGGGTGGTGGATTATCAGCCTACCGCGGCGGGCCCGTAACGCTTCGCGTTCGCAAATCGAAGGCGCCGGCCACCGGTTTGGCGTATCTGCCACGTCGATGCTGACCATTTCGGTTCGCCAATTTTCGAGAGCGCAGCACGCGATTTGATCTATCTCAACCCGCCGCCAGGCTCGCCGCCTCATACGGGTCCGATGATCAGGCGGTCGACTACGGAGAGATGAACGATCTCGGTTCCAGGCGGGGAGCTGCTTCCGCTGTCGCTCGCGCAGGCGAGACCTCCACGCATGCCCCCCGCGGAGGTCTTGCGGCGCTGACGATCGGCGCGATCGGCGTCGTGTATGGCGATATCGGTACCTCGCCGCTCTATGCCATTGACCAGATCTTTCTCGGCCCGGCGGCCGTCACCCCAACGCCCGAAAACGTCATCGGCGCGATCTCGGCGGCGATATGGACGATCATCCTCATCGTCGCCGTCAAATATGCCCTCCTGGTATTGCGCGCCCAGAACGACGGCGAAGGCGGCGTGTTCGCGCTCTATGGCCTGCTCCACCAATATAAAAACCAGGGCACGAAGCTATTGCTGTGGTCGCTGATGCTCGGAGCGGGTCTGCTGCTCGGCGATGGGATGATTACGCCCGCGATCAGCGTGTTGTCCGCGGTCGAAGGCCTCGAAGTCGTGACCCCCACCTTTGCGCCCTACGTGATACCGATCACCGTCGTGCTGTTGACCGGGCTGTTCGCGATCCAGTTCAAGGGCGCTTCCGGCATCGGCGTGATATTCGGACCCGTCCTTCTGCTCTGGTTCGCGGCCATCGCCGCGCTCGGGCTCGCCGCGATCGCAACACAACCGGCAATCCTCGCAGCGTTCAATCCTGTCTACGGCGCGATGTTTCTGATGCGGGCCGGCCTGCACGAGGCCGTACTGATTCTCAGCGTGCTGATTCTCGTCGTCACCGGCGGCGAGGCGATGTACGCGGATCTCGGGCATTTCGGGGCACGCCCGATCCGAATCGGCTGGTTCGCCGTGGTGTTTCCGGCTTTGATCCTGAACTATCTCGGCCAGGGCGCCTATTTGCTCTCTGGCGCCGAAGCCGTGGGCGGCAAGCTGTTCTACAGCCTCGCGCCGTCGTCGCTCTTGCCGCCGCTGGTCGTGCTGGCAACGCTCGCCACCATCGTCGCATCACAGGCGCTGATCTCCGGTGCGTTCTCGCTGGTCGCGCAGGCGATCGGCCTCGGCCTGCTCCCCCGCCTCGAAGTATTGCACACCCATCACGCGCACGCGGGGCAGATCTATATTCC
>NZ_JBAURI010000379.1:0-5377 GCF_049581145.1 Bradyrhizobium sp. | reverse complement strand
GACCAGGACGTGTCGACGATTGAACACGATGCCCGGCGCATCAACTCGCGCCATGACCAGATCGCGCCCGGCGAAATCGCGATCGGCGTGATTATTGGGCGGACGTCGGAGTTTTTCGACTTCTTTGTCTACGCCATCGCCTCCGTCATCGTATTCCCAAAACTGATCTTCCCCGATAGCGACCCCATTTCGGGCACTCTCTATTCATTCGGTATTTTTGCGCTTGCTTTCGTCGCCCGGCCGTTCGGCTCGCTGATCTTCATGGCGATCGACCGGGCTTACGGACGCGGCCTTAAGCTGACGATCGCGCTGTTCCTGCTTGGTGGATCCACCGCGGCGGTGGCGTTTCTGCCCGGACATGCCGAGATCGGCAACTGGTCGGGGAT
Source organism: Bradyrhizobium sp. (assembly GCF_049581145.1). Lineage (GTDB taxonomy): Bacteria > Pseudomonadota > Alphaproteobacteria > Rhizobiales > Xanthobacteraceae > Bradyrhizobium. The sequence goes on along the minus strand of NZ_JBAURI010000379.1, from coordinate 4,991 downwards.
ACTGCTGGCGCTGTTTCGGATCGGCCAGGGCTTGGCGCTTGGCGGCGCATGGGATGGCCTGGCGTCGTTGCTGGCGCTGAACGCGCCCGAGGGACAGCGCGGCTGGTATGCGATGATCCCGCAGTTGGGGGCGCCGCTTGGCCTGATCGTGGCGAGTGCGCTGTTTGCCTTCTTTCTCATCAATCTCTCGGCGGCGGATTTCCTGGATTGGGGCTGGCGCTATCCCTTCTTTGTCGCGTTCGCGATCAACGTGGTCGCATTGTTCGCCCGGCTGCGGATTGTCTCGACCCCCGATTATGCGAGGCTGTTCGAAAGCCGTGATCTGCAGCCGTCGCCCGTCCTCGCGACGGTCCGCAAACAGAGCAAGAATATCGCGATCGGCGCTTTCGCACCGCTGGCGAGCTTTGCGCTGTTTCACATGGTGACGGTATTTCCACTGTCCTGGGTATTTCTCTTTACCAAGGAGGGGCCTGCCGGATTCCTCGCCATCGAAATGAGCGGTGCCGTTGTCGGAATCCTCGCGACCATCGCCTCCGGGCTGATCGCCGACCGCCTTGGCCGCCGCACACTCCTTGGCGTTTCGGCCGCGGCCATCGCGGCATTCAGCGGCTTTGCGCCGCAACTCCTCGACGGCGGGACGGTTGGCGAGATCGTGTTCATGGTAACGGGCTTCACCCTGCTCGGGCTGTCATTCGGGCAGTCTTCGGGGGCGGTGAATTCGAATTTCCCGAGCGGCGATCGCTACACGGGCGCGGCGCTGACATCGGATCTCGCCTGGCTGTTCGGCGCGGGGTTTGCGCCGCTGGTTGCGCTGTTCTTGTCCTATCATTTCGGGTTGCTCGCGGCGGGCGCCTATCTTTTGTCCGGCGCACTCGGCACCCTGGCGGCGCTCGGCATCAACAAAGAGCTTGCGCAGAGGATTTCCTAGCCGGAGCCAGTCCCTGGCTTGGGCCAAGTCCTCGCTGGGGCCAAGTCCTCGCTGGGTCCAAGTCCTCGCTGTGCTCCAGTCCTGGCTCGCCCCAGAGGCTTGCCTCAGCGTTCCAGCAAGGCCGCCGACTGTGCTAAAGCTTGCCGGCCACGCCAGAACCCTGTCTGTCCGGCGGCTGCTGAGCATGGCCGGCGTCTCGACATCCCCGGGTTTGACCGGCTTCCCCGGTTTACCCCGTGTCATTGGGCACCGGTGTTCGGGTCCGGCACCCTCCCACTATCGCCGGCGGGGCAACCCTGTGGAGCTGCGATGCCAGTGAGGCCAGTCCAACACTCGATCCAGGAGATCACCAACCGAAAAAACCTTCTGTTGCTGGTATCCTTGCGCTGGCTGGCGGTGTTCGGACAGATCGCCGCGATTGCGATCGCCGATTTCTGGCTGGGCATGTCGCTTCCTGTCTGGCAAATGGGGATCGTGATCGCCTTCCTGATCGGGCTCAACTTGATCACGCTCTACCGCTATGCGAGCGGTGCGCCCATCACCAACACGGAACTGTTTCTTGATCTGCTGCTCGATGTGGCGACACTGACGGCCCAGCTCTATCTCAGCGGAGGCGCGACCAACCCGTTTGTCTCGCTGTTTCTCCTGCAGGCCGTGTTGGGCGCGGTGTTGTTGCGGCCCTGGTCGACCTGGACGATCGTCGCCGTCACTACCGGCTGCTTTATCGGGCTGACCTTCTTCTACAGGGATATCGGCTTTTCGCTGTCGGCCTCCGATCCGAGCCAATCCGCAGTCTTCCGGCTCCACACATACGGCATGTTTGTCAGCTTTCTGCTCGCCGCGGTCTTGCTCGTCCTGTTCGTGACGCGCATCAACCAGAATTTGCGCGACCGGGACACCCGGCTGGCCGAGCTGCGGCAGCAATCGGCCGAAGAGGGACATATCGTCAGGATGGGGCTTCTCGCATCGGGAGCCGCCCACGAGCTGGGGACGCCGCTCGCCACCTTGTCGGTGATCCTGAACGATTGGCAGCGCGTCCCGGCGCTGCGGACCGATGACGATTTCGTCATGGAACTGGCTGAGATGCAGGCTCAGCTCAATCGGTGCAAGGAGATCGTCTCAGGTATTCTCAGATCCTCGGGCGAGGAGCGTGGCGAGGATTCCGCGCCAAGCAGCATCGTTTCCTTCATCGACGGCGTGGTAGATGACTGGGAGAGCAGCCGCGGGTTGACGGAGTTGCATTATACCAATCGTCTCAACGAAGACTTCATGATAGCGTCCGATATCCTGCTGAAACGGATCCTCTTCAACGTGCTCGACAATGCCTTTGAAGTGTCGCCGGCCTGGGTCGGGCTCGACATCTCACGGGACGGGGACCTGTTGATGATTGCGGTTCGGGACGCCGGCCCCGGCTTTTCATCGGATATGCTTGCGGAATTCGGCAAGCCCTATATGTCGACTAAACAGCGCCCTGGAAGCGGCCTCGGCCTCTTTCTGGTCGTCAACGTCCTGCGCAAGTTGGGAGGCCGGGCGGTTGCAATAAATATCCCGACGGGAGGAGCCATCGTGGAATTGAGCCTGCCCGTCGCCGCATTATCCATAGAGTCCGTGAATGCACCCGAAACGGTCCCTGGTGATCATTGAAGATGATGTTTCGTTTGCAAAGGCATTGCGCCGGTCGTTCGAGCGTCGGGGCTATGAGGTTACGGTCTGCGGGCAGGCCGATGAACTCGTCCAGCTCCTCGAGGTGAAAGCTCCAGACTTCGCTGTCGTCGATCTCAAGCTCAGCGGCGCGTCAGGCCTTGAATGCGTCAAGCTGCTCGCAATCAGGGACCCCGAAACAAGAATCGTCGTGCTGACGGGATTCGCGAGCATCAGCACGGCTGTCGAGGCCATCAAGCTCGGGGCATCCCACTATCTGGCGAAGCCGTCCAATACCGATGATATCGAGGCGGCCTTCGGCAGGATCGCGGGAGACAGCACGGTGGCGCTGACCGCGCGGCCGACCTCGATCAAGAATCTCGAATGGGAGAGAATCCACGAGACGCTGGCTGAAGCCGATTTCAACGTCTCGGAAACCGCGCGTCGATTGGGTATGCATCGGCGCACGCTGGCAAGGAAGCTGGCCAAACGGAGGTTGACTTAGGTCGAGCCGGCATCAGGCCCGCGCCGCTCGCATTTCGACAGCTCGAGCGGGGCGGGATGGAACCAGGGCGTGACCGCAAGCGACCATCGCCGGAGGATGGAAGGCCCGTGCATGACCGCCACGGCTGCCGGATACGGTCAGGCTTCGGGCTGTTCGGCCAGATTTGAAGTTGCAGCCGTCCGCGTCATCGCTTCCAGTCGTTTCGGGTTGCGCGGGAATAAAACGGCGATGTCCCGAATCCCTTGTTGCGATGACGCAATCAGGGGAGAGTGATGGAAATCCGATCAAATCGTTGTAGTGGCCGCCTGCGCCTGGTTTTCGCCGCCGTCCTGACCGCCGCAATGTTTGTCACCTGCGCCGCAAACGCGGCCGGAGACGCCGCCCGCGGCGAAACGCTCTATCAAGGCTGTCAAGATTGCCATTCGATCGAGAAGAACGATGTCGGCCCCATGCACAAGGGCGTCGTGGGTCGCACCGCCGGCACCGTGCCGGGCTATAACTACTCGGCCGCGCTGCGCAACGCAAAGATCGTATGGACCGAAGCAAACCTCGATAAATGGCTGACCAATCCGCAGGGATTCATTCCAGGGACAAAAATGTTCTACCAGGTGAACAATCCGCAGGATCGGGCAGACATCATAGCCTTCCTCAAGGAGCGTGCCCGCTGACTGCACCCAGCACCGCAGGGAGTAGGTCGACGTTCCCTGATACCGTCACGCGGCAGTCGCCCGAAAGTCCGGCCTCGGCTCCGCAGTGCGCGGAGAGAGAATACCGTGCGGGCCGTTCAGCCGCCGCGGCACCATTGGGCAATCGCTGCCCCCGGAAGCGTGCTTGCGATACCGAGCGTGACGATGGCCAGTCCCACCGCCATTTGCAAGCGGGGTGACTGCGCACGCGAGCGCAACCACGACACGCCGAGTCCGGCGCCCATCACCGGCAGCAAGGTGCCCAGTCCGAAGCCAAACATCACGAGCGCGCCGTTGAGCCAGGATCCGGACAACATGGCGTAGAACAGCGCCGCATAGACCATCGCGCAGGGAAAAAATCCCCACACGCAACCGGCGACAAAGGGCCCCACCAATGAATACGATGGAAAGGCGCCTGCTACTCTGCCAAGACCTCTGCTTACTGCCGCGCCGACGTGAAGCAGCGGTGTCGGCAGCGGCACAAAGCCTGTCATGGATAGCCCGATCCATCCGAGCGACACGGCCGCAGCCCACCTCAACACGATGTGGGCGATCGAGCGATCAAGGGCGCCGAAGACGCTGACGCCCAGGCCGCCGACGGCGGCGCCCGCCAGGACGTAGCCCGTGATACGGCCGGCATTGATCAGCAGATTGGTCCAATAGAGGCTTCGCAGAGATTTTCCGGCAAGGGGTGTCGACGCAAGGCAAAGGCTCGCTGCGATACCTGAGCACATGCTGAGGCAATGCAGGCTGGATGCAAGGCCAAGCAGAAGCCCGGCGACGAGCAAAGGCTGATCGAAATCGAACAAGGCGCCGCTCCGTGGACACCCGCTGCTAACGCGAGTGCGGCATCGGCGCCTTGCGCTGTATCAAGGCGAGAGGCGCTCCACCTGTCGGCTCGCAGCCCAGCCAAGGTCGCCGCGACAGAACCATATTGTCTGCTACATCTTCATGTCCGAATGGCCTGGCATCTTCTTCATGTCCATGCCGCCGCCCGCCGGCCCCTGTGCGCCGACGCCCTCCACGTCGAACGAAATCTGGACTTTCCCGGCCTTTTCGAAATCAAGGGTGACCGGCAACTTGTCGCCCTTTTTCAGCGGGCTCTTCAAATCCATCATCATCAGATGGTAGCCGCCCGGCGCAAGCTTGACGGTCTTGCCGGGTTCGATGGTCAGTCCCTTTTCGAGGGGGCGCATTTTCATCACGCCGTTGTCCATGGACATCTCATGGA
>NZ_JBAURI010000378.1:0-1768 GCF_049581145.1 Bradyrhizobium sp. | reverse complement strand
GACGACCGCCGCCTCGATCGCTTTCAAGACCATTCGCATTGGCCGCATCATTCTCGATTTTCTGATACGCGAAGGAACCACGATTGGTTCCAATTCGCCCCGAAGATTTGTGAGGTCCTGTCAGTCTCGGTCGTCGCCCTAAGGACTGCGCCGTTCGGATTGGCCGCGCGGGTCTCGCCTCCGGAACGTCGCGAAACGTTCGCGCTTTGTTACACAGGCGTCACATTGGCGCGTCAAAGACCGACTTGGCGGGCGAATGCTTGACGCCCGTCGACGATTCGCTCATGCGAAGCGGCCCATGGCTGGAAAAACCGGAAGCGACCTCGAAGACCTCCGCGGCCTTCTCGCCGAGGTGAAGGCGTTGCGCGGGGATGTCGAGCGCAAGGGAGCCGAGCTCAGAGGCTCGTGGGGGGTCGGCGCGGACCAGATGTCCCCCCGAATGCTTAATCTCTCCCATTATCTCGCCCTGCGCGAGTACGACCTCACCGATCTCCAATACCGCCTTGCGGCCCGGGGCCTTTCCTCGCTCGGCCGCAGTGAGGGCCAGGTCACGCTGGCGCTCGATACGCTCATCGCGACTCTCAAGCGCCTGACCGGCGAGCCGGGGGCGGCCTATCCCGCGACGGCGTCGGCGACGGCAGGCGCGGCGGAATTGGACGCGGAGGCGAACCGGCTGTTCGGCAGGCGGCAAAGAGGCAGCCCTCACGCCCGGGTGATGGCGACCCTGCCGCCGGAAGCGGGTTCGGACCCCGAATTCGTCGACAATCTGGTGGCCGCCGGAATGGACTGCGCGCGCATCAATTGCGCCCATGACGACGCCGAAATCTGGGGGCGGATGATCGAGAATGTGCGCGAGGCCGCAGGGCGGCTCGAACGTCCCTGCCGGGTGCTGATGGACATCGCCGGCCCCAAGTGCCGCATCCTGAGAGTGAAGGCGCCGCCGAAGACCCGCCTGTCGCGCGGCGACCGGGTCGTGCTGGTCGACGAACTGCGCGAGAAGACCAGGGAGCCGATCGCGTTCTCGCTCAATTTTCCCGAGCTCGTCGACCAGCTCGTGGTCGGCTCGGAAGTCTTCATCGACGACGGCAAGGCGGCGGCGCGTGTGGTCGCCAAGGCCGCCGGCCGGGCGGAGATCGAGGTTTACGCGGCGCGCGAGAAGGGTGTGCGCCTCAAGCCCGGCAAGGGCGTCAATTTCCCCTCGACCGAACTCGATCTGCCGCCCCTGACCTCCAAGGATTTCCGCGACCTCGACTTCATCGCCGAGCACGCCGACCTCATCGGCTATTCGTTCGTGCGGCGGGTCGACGACATCGAGCTTCTGCAGGACCATCTGACCGCGCGCGCCCCCAAGCGCGAGCCGCACGGGCTGGTCTTAAAGATCGAGACCCCGCTTGCGGTGCGCAATCTGCCGACGCTTATCCTGCAAGCGTCGGCGCACAATCCCACCGCGGTGATGATCGCGCGCGGCGACCTCGCGGTCGAGCTCGGCTTCGCGAGGCTGACCGAAATGCAGGAAGAAATCCTGTGGCTGTGCGAGGCGGCGCATACCCCGGTGGTCTGGGCGACGCAGGTGCTCGACACTTATGTGCGCGACGGCGTGGCGAGCCGCGCCGAAATGACCGACGCGGCGATGGCGCAGGGCGCCGAATGCGTCATGCTCAACAAGGGGCCCTATCTCGCCGAGGGCGTCGCCTTCCTGCGCGACGTGCTCGCCCGCATGGACCGCCACCGGGCCAAGAAGTTCGCCCGCTTCGGGTCGCTGAAGGAG
>NZ_JBAURI010000377.1:0-7965 GCF_049581145.1 Bradyrhizobium sp. | reverse complement strand
GAGCAATGCCTTGGCCTCGTCGCTCCACACGACGTCCTCATGCCGCCGCGCCGGAGTCGGATCGATGCGGTCGAGATCGGCGGCGAGCGGCAAAATGTTGAAAAGTGCGTCGAACAGCGCGTTGCAGACTTCCTGCACCAGATAGGTCGCGCCGGAATAGCCCATGAAGGGCGTGCCGGTGTGGCGGCGGATCACCGCGCCCGGAAACGAGGCCGGAACGTAGATCGCGCGGCCGCCGGTCTCGGCGAGGTACATGCGCTCGTTGTAGCTGCCGAACATGATCAGCGGCGGCTTCTCCCGCACCGCCGCGCGCACGGCGTCGTTGTCGGGTTTGACGCCAGCCCTGCGCGCAAAGCAGAATGTGCAAGGCAGGCCCATTTCGTTCTGCAGGAAATGCCGCACGCCGCGCGCATAGGTTTCATTGGCGACGATGGCAAAGCTGGCGGTGCCGAAGAAGTCCTGCGTCACCGAACGCCAGAGATCCCACAGCGGCTTGATTGTGGTGTGCTTCTCGCGCTCGATGAACGGTTCCGGATCGAGGCCGAGCAATTCACCAAGCGTGCGCAGGAATTTCGTCGTGCTGTGCAGTCCGATCGGCGCCTGGAGATAGGGGCGCTCCAGGGCCTCGCACAGCATGCGGCCGAACTCGCGGTACATGCAGACATTGACGTCCGCGTTGACGAGCTTTGGGATGTCGGCTAGGTGGCTGCCGAGCGGAAACACCATGTTGACGTCGGCCCCGATGCCTTCAATCAGGCGGCGGATCTCGGCGAGATCGGACGGCATGTTGAAGGTGCCGTAGATCGGCCCGATGATGTTGACCCGCGGCTTGACGTCGCCAGCGCGAGGTTTGCGCTCCGGTATTTTCTTGGGGCCGTATTCCTTCCAGAGCCATACGATGGCCCGGTCGGCGCTTTGCCACTGATCCTCGTCGATGGTGCGCGGCAGGAAGCGCTTGATATTGGTGCCTTCGGGAGTCACGCCGCCGCCGATCATTTCTGCGATCGAACCGGTGACCACGACAGCCGGCAGATACGGATCAAGCACGCGATGCGCGCGCTTCATGGCAGCCTCGGTGCCGGTCTGCCCCAGTTCCTCCTCGCCGAGACCGGTCACCACGATCGGCAGTTCGTGCGGCGGCAACGCGTCGGTGTAATGCAACACCGACGTGACCGGCAGATTCTCGCACCCGACCGGGCCATCGATGATGACCTGCATGCCCTTCACCGCGGTGAAGGCATAGACGGCTCCCCAATATCCGCCGGCGCGATCATGGTCGAGGACGAGCATCAGATCATCTCCTCGGCTTTGCGTTTTCTGGCCTGGGCCTCGATCTGCTTTCTGTATTTCTCCCGGAAGGCGCCGTTTTCTTTTGGCGTATCCTCCCAAATTCCGGCGGCGTGGCCGTCGCCGACGTCGCCAAAGAAATCCTTCATCTCGTCGAAGCGGCCCTGATTGGCGAGCGCCGCATTGACGACCTGCGCCAACGAGCCCGCGCCGGCCACGCCGAACAGCGGACGCGCCGAAATCAGGTTGGTGAAATACAGCGCCGGGATCGCCAGCTGCTTTGCTTTTTGCACCACCGGCGTGGTGCCGATTGCAAGGTTGGGCCTAAACTCGTCGACCGCGGCCAGGTCCATCTCAAGCGAGGCGCGATATTGAACGCGGGTACCTCGCGCCTGAAGCCATTCGCAATCCGCTTCCGACCATGGCGTGCGCGGACAGGCGGTGCCGACATAGGGCACCTCGGCGCCGCTTTCGATCAGGAGACGGGCAACCAGCAGTTCCGAGCCTTCATAGCCCGAGACGGTGATCCTTGCGCGCACCGGCTTTGCGGCCAGTGCGGCCTTGATCAGCGGCAGGAAACGGCTTTTGGCGTCATCGATCCTGTTGCGGTCGACGTTGCAGGCCGCGCCGATCCGCTCGAGCCAGGCTTCGGTGCCGTCATGGCCGACCGGCGCCGAACCGACGATCTTGCGGCCGGCGAGATCGAACTGACGGCAGCTTGCCGTGTAAAACGGGTGAATGGCGGCAACCACCGAACAATCGAGTGCCGCGTAGAGTTCGCGCCATTCCCGGGTCGGCACCACCGGGCCCGCCGCGAGCCCCAGCGCCTCCAGCATCATGCCGATGCCGACGGGATCGGCTGGGAACATCTCGCCAAGCAATGTGACCGTCGGCTGCTGGTTCCGGCCGCCACGCGGCGCCTGCACCGGCCCGTGCTCGATTTCCTTGCGGGCATATTCGAGCATTGCGGCTGCGAGCACGTCCTTGGCCTCGGCATGCGTGGGCACACCAAAGCCCGGCACGTCGATGCCGATGATCCGCACCCCGTTGATTTCGTCGGGCAGCAGATCGAGCGGTACGCCAGACGCCGTCGGAACGCAGAGATTGGTGATGATGATGGCATCGTAGAGCGCGGGATCGGCGAGCTTGAATACGGCCTCGCGGATGTCCTCAAACAGCTTGCCAGTCACCAACGTCTCGGAATTGAAGGGGACATAACCCACCGTTCGCCGCGCGCCGTAGAAATGCGAGGTGAAAGTCAGGCCATAGACGCAGCAGGCCGAGCCCGACAGAATCGTCGCGGTGCGGCGCATCCGCAAGCCGACGCGCAGCGAACCGAAAGCCGGACACATGCTTTGCGGCTGATCGTGTGGCCCTTTCGGATAGTCGGCGGCGTAGCGGTCGAGGATGTCACTCTTGCCGGAAGACAAGGCCGCCGCCTTCAGCGCGGCGGCGCCGGCATGACAGCGGTGGCCATCGCCTGAGGTCGCAGCATGGTCGATGGCGGGCGGCGCGCCAGCGCGAGCCGCGGACTCGATGGCGCCGTCCGCCTCAGCCGGATCGTTCACGACAGACTCGGCTATCGCACCGGCATATCGAGGCAGGATCACATTCATGTCGCCCTCCGCACCAGGCTGCTATCACGCGACGTCGTAAACGACTTCGAGCGACGGCTTGTCGACGACGGACCTGCCGCACATGTCCTGCATGGTGGCGGGTTCCAGAACCACGCCGCGGCCGACGACTTCGCTCTTGAACAGGCCGAGCAGACCGTCCTGCGTCAGGGGCGCAGGACGGACTGGGGGCGCCAGCGCGACATTGCCGGCGAGTTCCTCGAACAGCCGAGACCACTGCCCGCCCGGCAGGCCGATGATTTCGTAGTTCGCGCTTTTCTTGCGGATATCGTCGTCGGCCGGGATCGCCGCGAGCACGGGAATGCCGACGCTCTGCGCGAATGCTGCGGCTTCGCCGGTGCCGTCATCCTTGTTGATGACCATGCCGGCAACGCCGACGTTGCCGCCGAGCTTGCGGAAATATTCCACTGCCGAGCAGACATTGTTGGCGACGTAAAGCGACTGCAGATCGTTCGAGCCCACGACGATGACCTTCTGACACATGTCGCGCGCGATCGGCAGTCCGAACCCGCCGCAGACCACGTCGCCCAGGAAATCGAGCAGCACGTAGTCGAAGCCCCACTCATGGAAGCCGAGCTTCTCCAGGAGTTCGAAGCCGTGAATGATGCCGCGGCCGCCGCAGCCGCGGCCGACTTCCGGGCCACCCAACTCCATGGCGAACACGCCGTCGCGCTTGAAACAGACGTCGCCGATCTTGACTTCCTCGCCAGCGAGCTTCTTTTTCGACGATGTCTCGATGATGGTCGGGCAGGCGCGGCCCCCGAACAACAGCGAGGTTGTGTCGCTCTTGGGATCGCAGCCGATCAGCAGCACCCTCTTGCCCTGCTGCGCCATCATGTAGGACAGATTGGCGAGCGTGAAGCTCTTGCCGATGCCGCCCTTGCCGTAGATCGCGATGATCTGGGTCTCCTTGGCGACCGGTGCCGTCACCGGCGCTTCCGGCTCGATCGCAGCTTCGGCCCGCAGCGCGTCCATCATGCTGATTTGAGGCACGACATTCATGAGAGGGAACTCCAGTTCAAAACCATCTTGAGACAGGCGGCATCCTCGAAGGCCGTACGATAGGCATCGGCCGCCTCCCGGACGTCGTGATGATGGGTGATCAGGCCATCGAGCGACAGGCGTCCGGCTTCGATCAGTGCCTTGGTGGCGATCAGATCGGCTGGTTGCCATTCGGCGGCAACGCGCATGCGCGCCTCGCGCATGAAGGCCGGCGGAAATGCAAACGACAGCGGCTCGCCGTAGAAGCCGGCCAGTACGATTTCGCCGCCCGGCGCCAGGCGGCCGATCAGCGAATCCAGGAGATTGCAATCACCGCTGACGTCGTAGATGCTGCCGTAATTGCGGCACGTGTCGTGCTCGGGATCGAGCACACCGTAACCGACCGCTCCGCCGACGCGGGCCGGATTTTTCTCCCATACCACGGGCGGATCATTTCCGACGGCGATCGATAGCCGCGCAAGCAGCCGACCGAGAACGCCATGGCCGACGATGCAGTTCGGCGCGGTCGCGCCTCGCGCCGATATGGCGTGGTAGGCCGTCGCCGCCAGCGCCAGCAGGATTCCGCGATCGCCGAGATTTTGATCAAGCGGCACCACGCGCTTGACCGGCACCACCAGACGCGATGCCGACGCACCGAACAGTCCGCGCACGTCGCCGAAACATTTCGCACCGGGAACGAACACGCGCTGCCCGGCATGGAGGCCAGAGGACGATCCCGCTTCCACCACGCGCCCGACCGACTCGTAACCGGGAACGAGCGGATATCCCATTCCCGGAAAGGGCGGCATGCGACCCGACCACAGCAGCCGCTCGGTGCCGGTCGACACCCCACTCCATTCGACATCGACGACGACGTCATCTGCGGTCGGCCGGGTCAAAGCCAGCCGGCTGAGCTCGACCTGCTCCGGCTGCTTCAGTACCACTGCGATGGTTTCCATCGCCCACTCCGATCTTGAACGGCACGGAATGTGACTCCGCGCCTGTAACGATAAACTTACAGTCATGACTGTCAAGTTTAATTAACATAATTTTTGCGGGCTGTGATGACACTGGCCAGCATCGGCATTGCCGCCGGTCGCAGCGCGATATCGACGAATCCGGCTTCCGTGAGCATGTCGCGCAGCCGCTCGAAGCGTCGGGGCCGCCCGCTGCCCATCGCCCGAAGGTAGACGGCGAAATACGCGTCGCCGATCGGCTCGCAGCCGCGGATACCGGCCAGGGGTTCGGCGATCAACAGCATTCCCCTGCCCGGGAGCGCCCGATGGATCGCGCGCAGCAAGGTCATCACACGGGCGTCGCCATGGTCGTGAAGCACCCGCACCAGGGAAACGATATCGGCGCCGTCCGGCAGCCGATCGGTGAGAAAGCTGCCGCCGATGGCGACCGCCCGGGGCGACAGCCCGGCGTCACGGAACCTGCCGCTGGCCTGGTCGGCGACGGCGGGAAGATCGAACAGCAAGCAGCGCAGCTTCGGGGCTTGGGCCGCGACCGCCGCAATGAACGCGCCATCGCCGCCTCCGATGTCGAGCAGGCAGCGATGGCGCCTGAACGAATAGGCCGACAGCACCTGCTGCGCGATCATCGGCTGCGATGCCGCCATCAGCGCGGTGTACGGTGCAATCGCTCCATGGGACAGACGGGCCGGCTGACTGTTACCCGCATAGGGCCAGTAACCCGCGAGTTGGCCTGCCCCGGCGTCGCCGCGCAACAGCGCGACTGGATCCTGCAGGTCGCCGTAGAGCATCGCGTGATGCTCGATCATGGCGATCACGCCGGGATTGCCCATCAAGGCTGCGCCGCGCGAGCCAAGGCCATAGCGCCCATCGCTCCGACGCTGCAGCAATTTGAGCGATACCGCCGCATCGAGCAGCAGCACGGTCGTCTCTTGCGGCAATGACAGACGGGAAGAAAGTTCGCTCGCGCAAAGCGGCCCCGCCGCCAGTTGATCGAACAGCCGGAGCTGGACGCAGGCGAGCAGAACTTGCGAATAGACAAAGCCGGCGCAGAGATCGAACAAATCCGCGGCCCGCCGCCGCGCGATCGGCCGGGTCAGCGCAAAAGCGCCTGCAAATCGCTGGAAACCAGGATTTGACAGGATGGAATCGCGCATTCCCAGCAAGCGGTCCAGCAATGACAATCGGGACGAGCCACCGATGGCCGAGGTTTGATCATCCTCGTCTGCACGCCGCTCATCGGATGCTTCGCTGGCCATTCCGCGATGCGCGAAGGTGGCCATGACGGCTACGCTGCGGCTCGCGCAAGCTTTGCAGGCACCAATCGCTTGGCTTCCGACAGCATCAGCGAACGCAACTCGGCGCCATGCGCGCACGGCGGTATCGCATCGATCGCGCCCCCCACCAGTTGATGCAGCAGGTTCAGCGCGCCATCGAGGCCAAGCTCGATCACCGCGCTCGGACGGCCCAGTGCGAGATCACGTCCCACCGGCTTGCCGATTTCGTCTTCGTCGGCCGCGGCATCGCGAATATCGTCGGCGACCTGATAGGCCTCACCGAGCTTCTCCCCCACCATGCGCCACGGTGCGGCGTCGGCGCCGGCCGACGCCGCACCTGCGACTGTCGCGGCTGCAAACAACGCGCCGGTCTTGGCACGATGATAGTGCGCAAGGTCAATCTGCGATTCGCATTCCCAGGCCTGGCCGGCAACGATGCCCGCGGGCACGCCGACCGATTGCGCAATCGTCAGCGTGAGCGCGGCGAGCCGCTCCGGTTTGCCCTCGATCCGCGCCAGCGTCTGGAACGCGAGCACGATCAGCGCATCCCCGGTCAGCACAGCGAGCGGCTCGCCAAATGCCTTGTGGACCGAGGGGCGCCCGCGCCGCGTCTCCGCCGCATCGAAGCAGGGCAGATCGTCATGCACGAGCGAGGCACAGTGCAGCAGCTCGAGCGCTGCGGCGGCGGCCTCGGTCGCAATCGGATGGTCCTCCCCGCATGCGGCTGCGACGCTGTGACAAAGCCGCGGCCGAATACGCGCCCCCTTGGGAAATACCGCATAGCGCATGGCTTCGGCGAGCCGGGGCGGACAACCCGGAATTTCTGCCAGAGCAACCGCCTCGTTCAGGGCCCGCTCGATCCGGCTGCTGACATCCATGGCTCGCTCCCTGGGTTGGCGCACATGTCAATTTATCTTGTCATTTGGAGTGTAAATAAATATGGACAGTTGTCAATCGAGGATCACGGAGCATCGCTGATGCCCAGAGATCGTGTGGTGGTCGTCGGCGCGGGCGTGGCGGGGCTGGTTGCAGCCTTCGCACTCGCAGCACGCGGCCTCGACGTCACGCTGCTCGAACGGGGCGCAGCCCCTGGCGGCAAGATGCGGCAGATCGCCATCGGCGATGCCCGGATCGACAGCGGACCCACCGTCTTCACCATGCGCTGGGTATTCGACGAATTGTTCGCAGCCGCCGGCAAGCATTTTGCCGACCATGTGCGTTTGCGTCCGCTCGAGATTCTCGCGCGTCATGCCTGGGACGAAAACGCCCGGCTGGATCTGTTTGCCGACCAGGACCGCGCGGTCGATGCGATCGGGGATTTCGCCGGCGCCGCGGAGGCCGCGCGCGACCAGAGCTTCTGCCGCGACACCCGGCGGATCTACGACTTGCTCGAAAAATCATTCCTGCGCGCGCCGCAACCCAGCATCAGCGGATTGATCGGCACTGGCGGCTTTCGCGGACTGACGCAACTGCATCAGATCAAACCGTTCGCATCGATGTGGTCGGCCCTGTCGCGATATTTTCACGATCCCCGGCTGCGCCAGCTGTTCGGACGCTACGCCACCTATTGCGGCTCCTCGCCGTTCAAGGCGCCGGCGACATTGATGCTGGTCGCCCATGTCGAGCGCGAAGGCGTCTGGAGCATCGACGGCGGCATGCAAGGCCTTGCCCGCGCACTCGCCGATTCAGCAAAGGCTCTGGGTGCGGGGATTCGATACGACCAAGACGTCGCCGAGGTTCTCATCCAAAAGGGGCGCGCCGGCGGCGTCAGACTTTCGAACGGCGAACACATTGAAGCCGACGCTGTGATCA
>NZ_JBAURI010000376.1:0-2237 GCF_049581145.1 Bradyrhizobium sp. | reverse complement strand
GGGTTTTCACGAACGAGGCGCCGTCGCTCGGACGCGCGGCTGACGGCGGCGCGGCGCTCGCGGGCGCCCCGGTCACATCGGGCAGAGAGCGCTTGGCGCGCTCGATCTCTATGATGTCGCCGATCATTCGCAAGCGATCATTTGCAAGCGCCTCTCCGAATGCAGCCGTCACAACGTCAGGAGGTTGGCTTCCAGCAGCTCCTTGCGCGCGTAGCCTGCGGTCGCCTCGAAGGCATGCTTGATCGCCGCGATCGCGTTCTCGACCTCGGCCGGGCTCATGGCGTCGGCGCCGAACTCCAGTTGGCGGGCAAGTCCCGACAGCCTCTCGAAACCGAAGGTCGCCGACGAGCTCTTGATCGAGTGCGCTTCCCGCTTGAGCACCGAGCGATCGGCAAGCGAAGCAAGCCCGCTCATCTTGCTCAGCGTGTCCTCGAGGAAGGCGCCGAGCACCTCGGCGGCGTCCTCCGGGCCGACATCGCCGCAAAATTCGAGATAGACGGCCTTGTTGCAAATAGGAGCGTCGTTCATGCGATCAGCCTTTCCTGCTGCTGGGGCACGGACCTCGAGCGCAGCAAGGCTGCGCCGAGACGGTCTCGTGTGACGGGTTTGGTGACGAAATCGTTCATGCCTGCGCTGAGGCAGGCCTGCTCATCCTGGCTGGTCGCGTTCGCCGTGAGGGCGATGATATGGATGTCGCAGACAGGCGACGGCAGTTGCCGGATCATGCGCGTCGCGGTGAGGCCGTCCATCTCCGGCATCATCATGTCCATCAGCACGAGGTCATAGGTCCCCTTCTGGGCCGCGGCGACCGCCTGCACCCCGTTCTCGACCAGATCGAGCTTGTACCCCATCTTCTCCAGCAGCTTTCGGATCACGAACTGGTTGGTCAGATTGTCCTCCGCCACCAGGATCTTCAGCGGGCTCTCCTCACAGCCGGCGGCCGGCGGCGATGCCGCGCTGCTCGCGCCCTGCGCTGCCTGCTCCTGCTCCAGTGCCAGCGCTTCGGACGCTTCGGCTTCGGTCTGCGCCCTCACCAGCACGGAGAAGGTGAACGTGCTGCCCTGGCCGAGCGTACTCTGGACCAGGATATCCCCGCCCATGCACGCCACCAGGCGCTTGGAAATGGCGAGCCCGAGGCCGGTGCCGCCGAAGCGGCGCGAGATCGAGCTGTCGACCTGCGAGAACTCGCGGAACAGCCGCGTGATGGCATCCTGGGGAATGCCGACCCCGGTGTCCTTCACCGAGAACACCAGCCTCGTCTTCGCATCGGTCTTGGCATCGGTGTTGGCATCGGTCTTCACACCGGTCTTCACATCGGTGTTGGCGTCGGCCACGGTTTCAGCGGTGATGACGATCTCGACGCTGCCGGATTCGGTGAATTTGATGGCGTTGCCGACCAGGTTGAACAGCACCTGGCGGATGCGGGCGGGATCGCCGATCACGACCTTCGGGACGTCGCTGCCGATCGTCGACGTCAGGCTCAGTCCCTTGGCCCTGGCGCGGGACATCAACAGATCGATCGTGGTCTGGACCGTGCGGCGCACCTCGAATTCGATCTGCTCGATCTCCAGCCGTTCGGCGTCGAGCTTTGAGAGATCGAGCACGTCGTTGAGGATCTGCAGCAGGTAGTCGGCGGATTCCCGCAGCGTCGTCGCGATCTTCTTCTGCTCGGCGGCGAGGTCGCCGCCGATCAGGAGGTCCGCCAGGCCGATGACGCCGTTCATCGGCGTCCTGATCTCGTGGCTCATCATCGCCAGGAATTCGGAGCGCGCGCGCGTCCCCGCCTCGGCCGCGTCGCGCGATTTCGCCAGCCCGTTCTGGTAGCGGATCATCAGGACGGTGACGACGACGATGAACAGGCTCAGGAGGATCGCCGCCATGAGATTCTTGTCGCGGTCGTGCTGGTAGGCCGCGAACACCTCCTCGGTCGCCTGCGCCACGACGACGACCAGTGGATAATCCGCGACCTTGCGGAAAGAGGAGATGCGATTGACACCGTCGATCCGGCTGCGGCCGATCAAGGTGCCGCTGGTCTCGTGCATGAGGGCTGCCATCAGCGGACCACCGGCGGTCGACGCGCCCACCGCGACCGGGCCGCTCGAGCCGCGGGCGCGGACGATGCCGTCGAGGCCGATCAGCGTGACCGCGCCCTGCTTGCCGATGTCGACCGAATCGTAGAACCGCGACAGGTATTCGGGATCGAGTGAGACCACCACGACGCCGGCGAACGAGCCATC
>NZ_JBAURI010000375.1:0-11991 GCF_049581145.1 Bradyrhizobium sp. | reverse complement strand
AACCATCCCTGTCATGATCGATCTCGCCGACAACGACCTGCAGCGCCTGGCGCTGCAGCGGCTCGACGCCCGGACGGTGGCGCTGCGGGGGGGACTTGCGAAACTCTCCGAAGAACTCTCGGATCGGACCGAGCTGTTGCGCAACACCATCGACGCCACCCAGGCGGAAGCGATCGGCGCCATCGACGACCTGTCGACCAAGATGGGCCAGCGCGAGCAGAAGGCGCAGGCCACGTTCGACCGAACGCTGTCGGACATCTCGCGCCGGGTGCTGTCGATCGCCGTGATCTTTCTCGGCATCATCCTGGCGGCCGGCGTCATGATCGCGCTTTCGATCCGCCTGCCGCTGCATCAGATCATGACGGCGATGCGCGCCATCACCTCGGGTGATCTGGATCGCGAGGTGCAGGGCACCGGCGCCCGCGACGAGGTCGGCGCGATGGCGCGCGCCGTGGAAGTGTTCCGCGAGAACGCCATCGCCAAGCGCAACACCGAGGACGAACTGCGCGGCGCCAAGGAAAAGGCCGAGAGCGCGCTGCTCGAGCTCGGCGCCGCGCAGCAGAACCTGATCGACGCCGAACGTCTGGCGGCGCTCGGCGGACTGGTCGCCGGCGTCGCCCATGAGGTGAACAATCCGATCGGCATCAGCCTCACGGTTGCGTCCAGCTTCGCGCGGCGTGCCGAGATGTTCGAGGCGGAGCTCCGATCGGACGGCGGACTGCGCCGCTCGCAGCTCGAAGAGTTCGTACGGACCTCGCGCGACGCCGCGGGACAACTGGTCGCCAATCTGCATCGCGCCGGCGAACTGATCCAGTCCTTCAAGCAGGTCGCGGTCGACCGCTCGCATGCCGAACGCCGGCAGTTCGCCCTCGGCGAGGCGACCGACCAGATCATCGCCAGCCTCAAGCCGGTCCTCAAGCGGGCGCCGATCGCGCTCACGCTCGACGTGCCGGAAGGCCTTCTGATCGACGGCTATCCCGGCTCCTATGGGCAGATCCTGACCAATCTGTTCCTCAACGCCGTCAACCACGCCTTCGCCGAGGGCCGCTCCGGCACGATCTCGATTTCGGCGCGGGCGCGCGGGCATGACGACGTCGAGATCATCTTCGCCGACGACGGGGCCGGAATGAGCCCCGACGTGCAGCGGCAGGCATTCGACCCGTTCTTCACGACCCGCCGCAACGAGGGGGGCACCGGGCTTGGCCTGCATATCGTTTACAATCTCGTAACCCAGCAGCTCGGCGGACGCATGATGCTCGAGTCAAGGCTGGGACAAGGCACGACATTTCGCATTATCATGCCCCGGACCGCCAAGGGCGGCGCTGCCAGTTCTGAGATCTCACCGGACGGACCCCCGCAATGGCCGAACAGGACGATGTCCTCCACCTGATCGACGATACCGGAACGGTTCCGGAGGATTCGAACGCGCGCAAATGGAAGATCGCGGTGATCGACGACGATCAGGCGGTGCATGAGGGCACGCGGTTCGCGCTGAGCGACTATAGCCTGAACGGCCAGGGGATCGAGATCGTCTCGGCCTATTCGGCGGCCGAGGGCCGCACCTTGATGCGCGCGCACCCCGACATCGCCGCCGTACTGCTCGATGTCATCATGGAGACCGACGTCGCAGGCCTCGAGCTCGTCGAATACATCAGAAACGAGATCAGGAACGAGACCGTCCGCATCATCCTGCGCACCGGACAGCCCGGTCAGGCGCCCGAGCGCCGCGTCATCGTCCAGTACGACATCAATGATTACAAGGCGAAGACCGAACTCACAGCCGACAAGCTGTTCACCTCGCTGACCGCCGCGCTGCGCAGCTATCAACAGCTCGAGCGCATGGTGCAGACCCGGCGAGGCCTCGAGATCATCATCGACGCGGCCTCCACGCTGTACGACTTCAAATCGATGCAGCGCCTCGCCGAAGGCGTGCTGACCCAACTCGCCTCGCTGCTCAATGTCGATTGCGCCGGCATCCTGGTGCTGCGCGACGACGGCAGCAAGGTGGGCGACGATTTTGCGGTGCTGGCCGGCTCCGGCTGCTACAGCCGCTTCATCGGCCAGGCCGGCGCCAAATCGCTCGATTCGGATTTGCGCGCCATGGTGGAAGCCGCCTTCAAGCGCCGCAAGCATGAATTCGCCGATCAGCGCACCGTGCTCTATGTCCGCACCGGCAGCGGCCGCGAGGTCGTCGTGCTGCTGCAGGCCGAACGTCCGCTGTCCGAGACCGACCGCTCGCTGGTGGAGATCTTCGGCAGCAGGCTGTCGATCGCATTCGACAACGTCATCCTTTATCAGCAGCTGCACGAAGCCAATACCCAGCTCGAGGACCGCGTCGCCCAGCGCACCCGCGCGCTGATGCAGGCCAATCGGCGGCTGTCGGCGCAATGGCTGCGGCTGCAGCGTGCCAACGGCTTCAAGAACGAGATTCTGGGCACGGTGGCGCACGACCTGAAGAGTCCGCTCGGCGTCATCCTCGGCCGGACCGAAATGCTGACGGAACTGATCTCGACCGGCGCGTCAAAGGACAGCGTCACCTCCCAGATCGACCATATCCGCGATGCCGCCAAACGGTTGACCTCGATGGTCGATCACCTGATTTCGGATGCGATGGCGGACGCCTTCGACATCACCATCCGCCGCGAGCCGGTGGACGTCGCAGCCCTCGCCAACGAGGTTGCCGACGCCAACCAGCCGCTCGCGGTCAACAAGCAACAGACCATCACGGTATCGGCGCCGCCGAATATCGTGACCATGTGCGACACCGACCGCATCCGCGAGGCGATCGACAACCTCGTCTCCAACGCCATCAAATACAGCCCGATCGGCGGCAAGATCTCGGTGGTGGTCACCCATGAGGACGACAATACCGTCATCCGCGTCGCCGACCAGGGCGCAGGCCTGTCGCCGGAAGATCTCGGCCGGCTGTTCGGCCGCTTCCAGCGGCTGTCGGCCAAACCCACCGCCGGCGAAAGCTCGACAGGGCTGGGCTTATCCATCGTCAAGCGTATTATCGACATGCATGGCGGCGAAGTCACCGCCGCCAGCGAGGGGGCCGGCAAGGGGTCGACCTTCACCATCGTCCTGCCCGCGACCGAGATGTCATGAGCCAGAGCCAGCACATCATCATCGTCGACGACGAGGCGCCGGCCCGGGAGATGGTCGGCGACTACCTGAAAATGCACGGTTTCACCGTCACCCTGTGCGACGGCGGCAAGAGCCTGCGCGGCGCGATCGAAACCGGCCGGCCCGATCTCGTGGTGCTCGATCTCAACATGCCCGAGGAAGACGGGCTGTCGATCATCCGCGATCTGAAGAGCCGCAGCAACGTTCCCGTCATCATGCTGACGGCCACCGCGAGCCCGATCGACCGGGTGGTCGGCCTCGAACTCGGCGCCGACGATTATGTGGCAAAGCCCTGCGAGCTGCGCGAATTGATGGCGCGGATTCGCTCCGTGCTGCGGCGCAGCACGCCGGTCAAGGCGGCGCCGGCCGCAGCCGAGACGGCGGCCGCCAAGGCGGCCAGCGAGCAATTGGTACGGTTCGGCACCAAGTGGCTCGACCTGGAGGCCCAGGCGCTGCGCGACGACGAAGGCAACGAGCATCCCCTCACGGCGTCCGAATTCGGGCTGCTGAAGGTGTTTGCCGCCAACCCCAAGCGGGTGCTGTCCCGCGAGCGGCTCCTGGAACTCGCCAATGCGCGCGATGCCGAAGCGTTCGACCGCGCCGTCGATCTCCGGATCATGCGTATCCGGCGCAAGATCGAGCCGGACCCCGGCAAGCCGGCCGTCATTCGCACCATCCGTGGCGGCGGCTATCTGTTCTCGCCCGCCGGAGAGAAGGGTTAACGGCCTGTTATCCATCCTTCATCGTGCAAAGGCCGCTTTGTGGCGCCGAGTTGAACCATTGGGGCACCGGCGAGACCTATCTATTGCAGCGCCAGCCAGGAGCCGTTCCTGAGGGCGACGGGATCGGCGGCGAGGCGTCCCCAGAAAAACTTCACAATTCCGCCATGAGTGTTTCGTCGCGACCGCCGCCACGAAACAATTCGCCGCGGCCACGAAACCATTTTCCCTCTTTCGTGCAGACGTCCGGAAACCGGGCCTCATTAACACTCTCGGCTAACGAAGCGCCGCATGAAGCGGCACGGGAGCCTGTCATGCAGAACGTCGTCGCCATCAATCCCGCAGCCCGCGAGAGCATCATCGCCGCTCAGGCAACGTCGGATGACATGCTGCTCGAAAGTATCGCTTCCGGCAACCGTACTGCGATGCACATCCTCTATTCCCGCCATAACGTACGAGTTTACCGCTTCATCCTGCGTATCGTCCGCGACACGACGATGGCGGAAGATCTCGTCAGCCAGGTGTTCCTGGATGTCTGGCGGACGGCGAGCCAGTTCGAGGGCCGCTCGCAAGTGTCGACCTGGCTGTTGTCGATTGGCCGTTTCAAGGCCCTGACCTCGCTGCGCCAGCGCCGCTTCGAGGATATCGATCAGGAAGACGTGCTCGAGATCGCCGATGAGGCGGATACGCCCGAACGATCGCTGGAGCGCGCCACCACCAGCCAAATCCTGCGCGCCTGCGTCGCAAAACTGTCACCGGCGCACCGCGAGATCATCAATCTCGTCTACTATCACGAGAAGTCGGTGGAAGAGGTCGGCCAGATCATCGGCATCCCGCAAAGCACGGTGAAGACGCGGATGTTCTACGCCCGCAAGCAGCTCGCCGAACTGCTCAGAGTCGCCGGCGTGGACACGCTGGCCGCCTGAAGAAAAAACAATAACAGAATGAAGCAATTGGCTAGAGATCGCGGTTCGCCGATCGGTTAACTGGGGGCTTCGATCGGCGCAATAATTGAAACGACGGGCGAAATCACTTGGAAAAGCCCGCCTGCTATCGTGACGTTCGTTTTCCAAACCTCCAAACCACCTCCGACGACCCGGACGGGATGCCCCCCTTTCGGGTCGTTTGCGTTTTCGGCTGGTCCGTCTTGCGGTGATGGGCCGTCGCGACCTCCCGCGCCTGTGAGGCCGACGGAGGCATGACGCGATTTCATCCTCGGCGCAGCCGTGATAAAGGTCCCCTCGTAGCGACGGGTGGTGTAAATGTTCGAAAGCCTGGATGCCGTGGTGTTGGCCAGGGCCCAATTCGCTTTCACGATGTCGTTCCACATCGTCTTTCCCGCCTTCTCGATTGGACTTGCCAGCTACCTCGCGGTGCTGGAAGCGCTGTGGCTCGTGACCACCCGCGAGGTCTTCCTCAATTTGTTCAATTACTGGCTGAAGATCTTCGCGGTCGCGTTCGGCATGGGCGTGGTCTCGGGCATCGTGATGTCCTACCAGTTCGGCACCAACTGGTCGGCCTTCGCCGACAAGACCGGCCCCGTGCTGGGCCCGCTGATGGCCTATGAGGTCTTGACCGCGTTCTTTCTCGAAGCCGGCTTCCTCGGCGTCATGCTGTTCGGGCTGGAGCGCGTCGGTCCGAGGCTCCATTTCCTTGCCACCCTGATGGTTGCGATCGGCACGCTGATTTCCGCGTTCTGGATCCTGTCGGCCAATTCCTGGATGCAGACCCCGGCCGGCTATGCCGTCAACGCCGACGGGCAGTTCGTCGCAGCCAGTTGGCTCGATGTCATCTTCAATCCTTCGTTTCCCTATCGGCTGGTCCACATGGTGCTGGCCGCATATCTCACCACCGCGCTCGTGGTCGGGGCGGTCGGCGCGGTCCATTTGCTGCGCGACCAGCATCTCGCCGGACCTCGCGTGATGTTCTCGATGGCGATGTGGATGGCGATGCTGGTGGCGCCGGTCCAGATTCTGGCCGGCGACCAGCACGGCCTCAACACGCTCGAATACCAGCCCACCAAGATCATGGCGATGGAGGGCCACTATGAGAGCCATCCCGACGGCGCCCCCCTGATCCTGTTCGGCCTGCCTGATCAGGCCGCGGGCAAGGTCAGATACGCGGTCGAAATCCCCAGGATGGGTTCCCTGATCCTGAAACATGCGATCGACGCGCCGATGGCCGGCCTCGATACCGTACCGCGCGAAAACTGGCCGCCGGTGCCGATCACGTTCTGGTCGTTTCGAATCATGGTCGGATTGGGATTTCTGATCTTCAGCCTCGGCCTGTTCGGCCTGTGGGCGCGCTGGCGCGGCACGCTCTATCAATCGCGCGCATTGCACATCTTTGCGATCGCGATGGGCCCGGCGGGTTTCATCGCCGTGCTCGCCGGCTGGATCACGACCGAGACCGGTCGCCAGCCGTTCACGGTCTATGGCCTGCTGCGGACCACCGACTCCGCCTCGCCACTCGCCGCGCCCGCGGTCGGCTCGTCGCTGATCGCGTTCGCGATCGTCTATTTCGCCGTATTCACCGCCGGCGTCATCTACATCCTGCGGCTGATGGCGCAGCCGCCTTATCCCGGTGAGGCGGGACCGCCAACCCATTTGCCGGCACGCGCCGCCGGCATCACGCCGGCCGTCGAGGGTTATGTCCGATGATCGGCGCGATCGACCTTGCCACCGTCTGGGCGTTCATCATCGCGTTCGCGGTATTCGTCTATATCGTGATGGACGGTTTCGATCTCGGACTCGGCATCCTGTTCCCGCTCTTTCCGGCAAAAGCCGATCGCGACGTGATCATGAACAGCGTCGCGCCAGTCTGGGACGGCAACGAAACCTGGCTGGTGCTCGGCGGCGGCGGCCTGATGGCGGCATTCCCGCTCGCCTATGCGGTGCTGATGCCGGCGCTATACACGCCGATGATCGCCATGCTGATCGGCCTGATCTTCCGCGGCGTCGCCTTCGAATTCCGCTGGCGCACCACGCGCGAGCGCAATCGCTGGGATCTGGCCTTTGCCGGCGGATCGTGGCTTGCCGCGCTGGCCCAGGGCATTGCGCTCGGCGCCATCCTGCAGGGCGTGCATGTCGCGGGACGGCATTATTCAGGCGGCTGGTGGGACTGGTTGACCCCGTTCAGCGTTCTGACCGGCGTCGCCTTGGCGGTCGGGTACGCGCTGTTGGGCGCGACCTGGCTGGTGCTGAAGACCGAAGGCCAGTTGCGCGACAAGGCCTACCGGCTGAGCTGGGTTCTGCTGTTTGCGATGCTGACCGCGATCGGGGTCGTCAGTATCGCCACGCCGTTCCTTCAGATCCAATATGCGCAGCGGTGGTTCACCTGGCCGAACGTGATCTTCACGGCCCCGGTGCCGCTCGCGGTCGCAGCCGTCGCCGTGCTGCTGCTGCGCAGCCTCGCCAACAAGCTTGATTCGCAGCCCTTCCTGCTGTCGCTTGCGCTGTTCGTGCTGTCCTATGCCGGGCTCGGCATGAGCATGTATCCCTACATCGTGCCGCAGAGCATCACCATCTGGCAGGCCGCCGCGCCGGAGAATAGCCAGCTCTTCATGCTTGCGGGCGTTGCCGTCTTGATCCCGCTGATCCTAGCCTACACCGCGTTTGCCTATTGGGTCTTCCGCGGCAAGGTGCTGGCCGGGAGCGGCTACCACTGAGATGCGGCCGCAGGACACGCAGCAGCGGCCTCTCGTTCAGCGACTTTTATGGTTCGCTGCGCTGTGGCTTGGCGGGCTTGGCACGGTGGCCCTGGTCTCGCTCGCGCTGCATCTCTGGCTTGCGCCAAGATGAACGATGTCTGAACAGTGACCTGTCCGTCGCATCCGGCTTGCGCTTGCCATCCCGCCGGCCCTGAGATTTGATGGTTCCAACGATGCAATCTGATTTTGGCCGACAAGCCGCGAGGAGGTCGTCGATGACGAATTTTCGTCACCTGGTCTGGATGATGATGGCCGCGACCAGCCTGATGCTTTCGGCCTCGCCGAGCTTTGCCCAGCAGTTCGCTCAAGAGCAGAACGACCCCGGCGACCAGCCCGGACTCGTGGCCGATGATTCCTACGCGCTCGATCCGGAATGGCAGAAGCAGATGGTGTCCTACCGAACCACCGAGGCGCCCGGCACCATCATCATCTCCACTGCCGAGCGTCACCTCTACCTGATCCAGCCCGGCGGCCGCGCGCTGCGTTACGGCATCGGCGTCGGCCGCGACGGATTCCAGTGGCAGGGACTTCTGAGCATCACCAAGAAGGCCGAATGGCCCGACTGGACCCCGCCACCGGAGATGATCGCGCGCCAGCCCTATCTGCCCCGCTTCATGGCCGGCGGCCCCGGCAATCCGCTCGGCGCCCGCGCCATGTATCTGGGCGCCACCGTCTATCGCATCCACGGCACCAACCAGCCCCAGACCATCGGCACCAAGATCTCCTCGGGCTGTTTCCGCCTGGTCAATGCCGACGTCGCCGATCTCTACGACCGGGTCCCGGTCGGCACCAAGGTAATCGTGCGGCAGAAGCCGGAATTGTAACGCGACCTGCCGCGCCCCTGCTTTTTTCATTCATTGCGAGAACCAGATCATGCGTACATTTCGGGGCGGCCTCACGATCGGGCTCGCGGTCGCCGTGCTGGTCGCGGCGCTCGCCGCCACCTATGAGCTCTACGACACGCGTACGCTGAAGCGCACGATCCGGCGCGGCGAGGTGTTTTGCGGGGTCAATGCCGGCTTGCCCGGCTTCTCGATCCCGGACGACAAGGGCAACTGGACGGGTTTCGACGTGGATTTCTGCCGCGCGGTCGCGGCCGCGATCTTCGACGACCCGAGCAAGGCGAGGTTCATCCCGCTCGACGCCAACGAGCGCTTCAAGGAATTGCAGAACCGCAAGGTCGACATCCTGTCGCGCAACTCGACCTGGGACATGTCGCGCGAGCAGAATTACGACCTGTATTTCCCGGCAGTCGCCTATTATGACGGCCAGGGCTTCATGGTGCCGCGCTCACGCAACATCGATTCCGCGCTCAGCCTCGACAACAGCAAGGTCTGCGTGCAGGCCGCGACCACGACCGAACTCAACCTCGCCGATTATTTCCATGCCAACAACATGAAATATCAGGAGGTCAAATTCCCCAAACTGGACGGGGTGCTCAAGGCCTATGATTCCGGCCAATGCGACACCTTCACCGCCGACGTCTCCCAGCTCTATGCGCTGCGGCTCAACATGAACAAACCGGACGATCAGGTGATCCTGCCCGATGTCATTTCCAAGGAGCCGCTCGCGCCCGTGGTGCGGCAGCGCGACGACGACTGGATGATGATCGTGAAGTGGACGCTCTATGCAATGATCAACGCCGAGGAGCTCGGCGTCAGCTCCAAGAACATCGACGAGGCGCTGAAATCGAAGAAACCCGACGTGATGCGGCTGGTCGGCAACGAGGGCACCTATGGCGAGGACCTCGGTCTGACGAAGGACTGGGCGGTGCGCATCATCCGCCATGTCGGCAATTACGGCGAAGTCTACGACCGCAATATCGGCGCCGAATCCAAACTGCACATTCCCCGCGGCCTCAACCAGCTCTGGAGCGCCGGCGGCATTCAGTACGCGCCGCCGATCAGGTGACGGTCGAGAGACCGTCATTGCGAGGAGCGAAGCGATGAAGCAATCCATCTCCTTCTTTGCGGCGCCATGGATTGCTTCGCTTCGCTCGCAATGACGGCGCGAGACGTCAGTAACTCTTCATCCGCGCCAATTGGTCGGCGTGGAAATTGGCATCACCGAACAGTTCCTCACAGACCCGCGCGCGCTTCATGAAGAAGCCGATGTCGAACTGGTCGGTCATGCCCATGCCGCCATGCATCTGCACGCCTTCCTGCACGGCCCGGGTTGCGGTGGCGCCGGCGCGCGCTTTGGCCACGGCGACCGCTGCTGCCGCCCCGCTGATATCGCCGTCGAGTGCCTGCTGTGCCTTCAGCACCGCGGCGCGGGTGATCTCGATGTCGATATAGAGCTGGGCGGCGCGATGCTGCAGCGCCTGGAATTCGCCGATTGCCTTGCCGAACTGTTTGCGCTCCTTCAAATAGGACACGGTGCGCCCGAACACCTCCTCGCTCAGCCCGACCATTTCGGAGGCGACCGCGCCGCGGCCGATATTGAGCACGCCCTCGAGCAGCGCAAAACCCTGATCGACCTCGCCAAGCACATGATCGGCGTTGACCTCGACATCGTCGAACTCGATCCGCGCGGCGTTGTGGGAATCGACCATGATGGTGCGCTCGGTCGCGATCCCCCTGGTCTTCGGGTCGACCAGAAACAGCGTCAGCCCGTCGCGCTCGCCGGCCTGACCTGTGGTGCGCGCCGCCACGATCAGGAGATCGGCGACGTGACCGTCGACCACCAGGGCCTTGGCGCCGTTCAGCCTGAAACCGTTGCCGGACCGCGCCGCCTGCAACGTGGTCTTGAGCGGACGATGCTTCGGGCCCTCATCGACGGCGAACGCCGCGAGCAGCGATCCCGCCGAGATCTTCGGCAGATAGTCCGATTTCTGCGCCGCGCTGCCGCCCCGCGCCAAGGCAGACGCCGCCAGCACCGCGGTGGAGAGAAACGGCGACGGCATCAGGCTGCGACCGATCTCCTCCATCACGACGCCGGCTTCGACTGCACCAAGCCCCGAGCCGCCGAACTCCTCCGGGACCAGCAGCCCGGCAAAACCCATCTCGGCAAAGGTCTTCCACAACTCGCGGGAAAAGCCGGTGGCGTCATTGCTGTCGCGCAGCTGCCGCAGATGCGACACCGGCGCCCTGTCGCTGATGAGCCCGTGCGCGCTGTCGCGGAGCATCGACTGTTCTTCGGTGAGGACGAGGGCCATGCGTGTTTCCAGCTGGAAGGCGTTACGAGTGATTTCTCATGAGCGTCATTCCGGGGCGGCCCGAAGCCGTTGAACCCGGAATCTCGAGATAACCCGACGCGCAATTGCGCGTCCGAGGTTCGCGCTGACTCGCGCCCGGACATTGCGGCCTCATTTCAAGCCCCCGGCAGATCGAGAATGCGCTTGGCGACGATGCCCAGCATCACCTCCGACGTGCCGCCCTCGATCGAGTTGGCCTTGGTGCGCAGCCAGGCCCGCGGCCGGGCCCCGCCCCTGGAACGCTCGCTGTCCCATTCCAGCGCATCGGCGCCGCCGGCCGCCATCAGGATTTCATAGCGGCGCTTGTTGAGCTCAGTGCCGTAATATTTCATCGCCGAGGAAAACGCCGGATGGGCCTGTCCCGCCTTGGCGAGATCGACCGCGCGTTCGGCGGCAGCCGCCAGCGCCGCCTCGTCGATCTCGAAGGTCGCGATCTGGCCGCGCAGGATCGGATCTTCCAGCCGGCCTTGTTCGTCGGTGCCGACCGAATCCGCCGCGATCTGGCCGAGCGGACGCCCGACCCCGCGCTCGCCCATGCCGGAGATCATCGCGCGCTCATGCTGCAGCAGATATTTCGCGACGTCCCAACCGCGATTGATGGTGCCGACCAATTGCGATTTCGGCACAAGTACATTGTCGAAGAAGGTCTCGCAGAACGGCGAGCGGCCAGAGATCAGGAGAATCGGCCTGGTCGACACGCCCTTCGAGGCCATGTCGAATAGGATGAAGCTGATACCGTCATGCTTTTTCGCCGCCGGATCGGTGCGCACCAGACAGAAGATCCAATCCGCGTAGTTCGCGTAGGATGTCCAGATCTTCTGCCCGTTGATGATGAAATCATCGCCGTCGCTGTCGGCGCGGGTTTGCAGCGAGGCGAGGTCGGAGCCCGCGTTCGGCTCGGAATAGCCCTGGCACCAGCGAATCAGGCCAGCGGTGATCTTGGGCAGATGCTCTTTCTTCTGCGCCTCGGTACCGTATTTCAACAGCGCGGGTCCCAGCATGGAAATGCCGAACGAGGTCAGAGGCTGCCGCGCGCCGATCGCCGCCATCTCCTGCCGCACGATCTTGGCTTCCTCGCCATCGAGGCCGCCGCCGCCGTAATCCCTGGGCCAATGCGGCACCGTCCAACCCTTGTCGCGCATCCGCTCGAACCAGATGCGCTGCGGCTCGGAGGAGAATTGCGCGTTGCGGCCGCCCCAGAACGTGTCGTCATCGGAGGTCATCGGCTTGCGCATCTCGGC
>NZ_JBAURI010000374.1:0-4544 GCF_049581145.1 Bradyrhizobium sp. | reverse complement strand
GTGTTGCGCTGCGCTCCGGCCAGCTGGGCTTCGGCTGTGTGCGTAATGGTAATGGCGGGTTTCGCGGCCGCGAGGTCCGGAGCGCGCGCGTGACATCGGCTCGGTCGCGGCGACCGAGCCATGGCCGCCAGCATCCCCGACCGCGGCGGTCGAGACCGCTTGATCGCGTGGGTGCGGACGAAGCGGAAACGGCTGCAGCGTGGCGCGGCTCTGTTCGGGGATGGTAAACAGGCTCTCGGCCGGGACCGGCAGTGAGGCTGCCGCGTTCTCATGCGGCACCGCCGTCAGGCGCGGCCACGGCGGCTCTTGCGGTAGCGGCACGCCGTGCCGCCTTGTGCGCTCGAACGGTTCCGCGGACGACGTTGCGTCAGGCCAATCGAAATCGGCGAGCGCCGGAGCAGGCGAGGCGCCGGCCTCGGCGAAAACGAAATTGGGAATCTTTGGCCAATGCGATATCGCGACATCTTCCGAGGGCGGATGCAGCTGCCATTGCTCGGGTTCGGTGGGCGTCGCTGGCAGCTCCGGCGTCGCGGGCACCACATGGACGATGTGGTAACCGCGCGCCTTCATCTCACGCAGAATGTTCGGCAGCGCCGCCACCGTGCGCGCCTGGATGTCGTGCAGCAGCAGGATGCCCTTGCCGATCGCATCAAGCCGCTTGATCGCGAGTTCGTAAACGCGTTGCGGCGGAATATGGCGCCAGTCGTCGGCGAGAAAGTCCGCGCTCCAGATTTGAATGCCGCGCGAACCCAGATAATCCTCGACGGGCTGCGCGCGAAGCAGTCCGGGAACCCGGAAGAACGGCGCGAGCTGGTTGGGGTCGCCGAGCGCCGCCGTGATCGAGGCGATGCCGGCATCGATCTCGACCTTGGCCTGCTCAGCCGACATCTTGTTGAAGGTGAGCGGGTGGTGCTGGCTGTGGCTTCCGATCGAATGTCCGGCGGCGACGTATTTGCGTACGCCTTCCGGATTGGCCTGCGCCTGCTGGCCGATGATGAAGAACGTCGCCTTGACGCATTGATCGGCGAGGATTTTCAGCACCTGATTGCTGTTGCGCGGCAGCGGTCCATCGTCAAAGGTCAGCACCACCTCGTGGTCGCGCAGCGGCAATGTTTCCGGATATTGCATGGTGCCGATCCGCGGATGCTCGCGGGGATCGACGACGATGGTGCGTGAGGTTCCGATTGCGTCCGGATGGCCAGGGCAGGCTTCGTTCGAGGCAGCCTGGGCGGCGGAAGTGGCGAAAAGTCCGAGACACAGGACCGTCAACGACCAGACCCGGGCACCAGCCAAACCATTACCGACCATAAAGCACCGTGCGCATTCCAGCAGGAAGACGGATGATCGCGGCCGCGCCATGAACGTGGCCTGAACCATGCGACTTCGCCACCTGTTTCAGATCAGGGAGCGCCGTCAAAGTCAACGGCCGGACCGGTCGGCACGATATGCACAATGTGATAGTCGTGATCCCGGAGATAGCGCAGAAAGGCCGGCAACATGGCTGCGGTGCTGGCCTTCGGATCATGCAGCAAGATGATGCCTCGTCCGGCCTGGTTGAGCCGGTGGATCAAAAGGTTCAATTCCTGCTTCGGCGTCATCGGGTTCCAGTCGCTGGCCCAGAGATCGGCCCCGAACACGACGATTCCGCGCGATCGCAGCTCATCGAGGGTCGCAGGCGTCGATTCGAAACCGGGGAACCGGAAGAACGGCGTCGTGGGTGTCGTGGTCCCCTTGCCGTGAAGCGCCATCTCCACCGCTGCGATGCCGCGGTTGATCTCGTCGGTGGTTTCGCTTGGATCGATCTGTTTCAGGCTGCGGTGCAACCAGGTGTGATGCCCGACGGTATTGCCGCCGGCCGCGATCCGCCGCACCAGGTCCGGGTGCTCGGAGGCTGGCTTGCCGATCAGGAAGAAGGTCGCGCGCACGCATTCCTGCGCCAGGGCCGCCAGCACCTTCGGTGTTGTCGGCGGCCACGGTCCGTCATCGAACGTCAGCACGACCTCGTGATCCCTGAGCGGCAGCGTTTGCGGAAAGCTCTTCAAGCCGACGCGCGGGAACGAGACGGCATCGACGCTGAGAATCCGCGATGTTCCGAGCGTGCCCTCGCGCGGGCAGTCGGCCGCATGCGCAGCGAGCGGGCAGGTCAGCAACAGCGCCAGGCCCAGCGCGACGATCGGCCTGCGTGCGGACCCCTGTCCGGACATCTTTGGCATTGCGCGTGGTGTTGCCAATTGAGTAATCCGTGAATCGCAGCTCAATCGAGTTGCTCCATGCTGTCAACCCGGCGAGGCGCGTCATGGCCGAACATTTCGACGTTGCCGCTGCCGCCGAGGCGTCGGTGCTCGATCGGTTTCCGATGCGCGAGGAAGATGGCGAGATCCGACGCGCGTTTGTCGAGGAAATCGCGCGCGCAATCAAGGCGGCTGACGCGGCTTTTCTGCGCGCCGTGGTGGCGGAACTTCACGAAGCCGATCTCGCTGATTTGATCGCCGCGCTTGAACCGGACGATCGCGTCAGCCTCGTGGAACTCACCGGCACCGATTTCGACTTCTCGGCGCTGAATGAGGTCGATACCACCGTCCGCGAGGAAATCCTCGAAGAACTCGAGCCGGAGACCGTCGCCGAAGGCGTCCGCGAACTGCAATCCGACGATGCCGTTGAACTGCTCGAGGCGCTCGACGAGGAGGACCAGGAAGAAATCCTGGAGAAGCTGCCGCCGTCGGAGCGCGATGCGCTGGAGCGCAGCCTGGAATATCCCGAAAATTCGGCCGGCCGGCGGATGCAGACCGATTTCATCGCGGTGCCGCCGCACTGGAACGTGGGGCAGGCCATCGACTACATGCGCGAGACGGGGGATCTGCCGGAACGGTTCTATGAAATCTATGCCGTCGACGGCGCGCAGCATTGGCAGGGCGCGGTGGCGCTCGACGCGCTGCTGCGTTCACGCCGTCCGGTGCCGCTGGCTGAACTGATCGATGCCGACCGTCGCCGCGTCGCCGTCATCGACGATCTGGAGGACGTGGCACGGTTGTTCGGCAAATACAATCTGGTCGCGGCTCCCGTCGTCGATAGCGAAGACCGGCTGGTCGGCGTCATCACCGTCGACGACGTCGTCGACGTGATCAAGGACGAGGCGGACGAAGAGATCAAGGCGCTCGGCGGCGTCGCCAGCGACGAAGAATTATCGGACAGCGTCTGGACCATTGCGCGCGGCCGGTTCAACTGGCTGCTCGTTAATCTCGGCACCGCTTTCCTGGCGTCCTCGGTGCTCGGCCTGTTCGAGGGCGAACTGGAAAAAATGGTGGCGTTGGCGGTGCTGGCGCCGATCGTCGCGAGCCAGGGCGGCAATGCCGCCACCCAGACCATGACGGTGGCGGTGCGGGCGCTGGCGACGCGCGAACTTGGCTCCAACAATGCGTTCCGCATCGTGATCCGCGAGGGCCTCGTCGGGCTCGTCAACGGCATCGCCTTTGCGATCATCACCGGTATTGCTGCGGTGGCCTGGTTCCGGATCCCCGGCCTCGGTCTTGTCATAGGCCTTGCGATCATCTGCAACCTGGTGGCCGGAGCGCTTGGCGGCATCCTGATTCCGATGTGGCTGGAGCGGGTACGGGCCGATCCGGCCGTGGCCTCCGGCACCTTCGTCACGACCGTCACCGACGTGGTCGGCTTCTTCTCCTTCCTCGGCATTGCCACGCTATGGTTCGGCCTGAATTAATCCGCACGATCGCCGACTTTATCGTTAATCGCGTCTTAATCGGTATCGACGATGATCCCGCGCGGGGCAGGGATTATGCGATGCAGCGCTTGCGGCTGAAGGCGGACGGACGGATCGTCGAATTGCGGGACGGGCAGGAGTTCCCGCTTGCGCCCGCACCGTTGGCGCCCGCTGCGGAGACCGGCACGCCCGAGGTTCGCGATCTCCGCCGCCGCGCTCAGCTGACCCAGCAGGAATTCGCCGCCAAACTCGGCGTTCCCGTCGAAACCATCCGGAACTGGGAGCAGGGCAAGCGCGCCCCACGCGGGCCGGCGCGGGCGCTGCTCGCCGTCATCGCGCATGCCCCGGAGACGGTGTTTGCCGCGCTGGCAAAATCCTGACCTTGCTGACCGGCGCTGTCCTTCATTTTCGTTGGCAGCGTGGCTCTCGCGAGACATAATGGAGCCTGATTAATTAGAGTCTCCATCCATGCATGTCGTCGAGGCCAATGGCGCGAAAATCCCGGCGATAGGGCTAGGGACATGGGAGCTGCGCGGGCGGACCTGCGCGCGCATCGTCGAGCAGGCGCTCAGGCTCGGCTACCGTCACATCGACACCGCCCAGGTCTATGAGAACGAGCGCGAGGTCGGCGAGGGTCTGCGGGCGTCCGGCGTGAGGCGTGACGACGTCTTCGTCACCACAAAGATCTGGACCAATCACTTCGCGCCGAACGATCTCGAACGCTCCGCCAAGGAAAGCCTGGTGAAGTTGCGCATGCCCGAGGTCGATCTGTTGCTGCTGCATTGGCCTAATCCGCAAGTTCCACTGTCGGAGACGCTGGGCGCGC
>NZ_JBAURI010000373.1:0-3041 GCF_049581145.1 Bradyrhizobium sp. | reverse complement strand
GTGCTCGACTATCTGGAAGCGCTGCCTGTTGGCACGCTGGTCGGTATCGATTTCGGGTTCTCGCTACCCTGGGCCGAGCAGGGCGCGTTGTTCGTCGACGTCCCCCACATCGTCGATGCGGCTTCGCTCTGGAGCCATGTGGACATGCTGTGTCGGGAGGACCCGGATTTCTACGCGGGCGCGGTCTGGCAATCGGATGCCAGCGCGTTCAGGAGATACATTCATCATCATGCCAGCGGCCATCGCGGCGAATTTTACGACCGAAGCCGATTGCGTCAATGCGAACGGCAATCCGGAGCCCGGCCGATCTCGATCTATCACATGACCGGTACGCAGGTCGGCGCAGGAAGCTTCGCGGGCATGCGCATCCTCAACGCCATCAAGGCCAAAAACCGGCCCGACATTGCGATCTGGCCATTCGACTCGATCGGTCGGCAGACTGTTGTTATTGTAGAAATCTATCCGTCGCTGTTTTACGTGAAGAAGAATTTCAGGCGCGCCGACCTCAACAAACGGCTCAAGGATGACCAGTTCTTTGCCTATCGCGATGCCGTGCTGCAATCCTACGGGGCCGATGCTGGCGAAAGCGGGGTGCGCTCGGTCGACGGTGTGGATGCCCTGGTGTCGGCCGCGGCCTTGGCGGCGGAAGCTGCCAATACCGGAAGTTTCGACTTGCCGTCGGATCGCAAGGCGCTCATGCAGCGCGAAGGCTGGATTTTCGGCGTGCCGGTACAGAATGGAATGACATCATGAGCCGCCGCGTCAAACGACCCCTGGCAAAATCCCGCGCTCCCGGCGACCGCCCGAAGGGCGCACGTCCATACCGCGGCTCGCAAGCCGAGCGCCCCCCGGGCCATCGCCCGACCGGGAAGCCTTTGCGGCTGTCCGATAAGCGTCAGGACAGGCATCCGGATAAACGCGGGGAACAGCGGAGCGCCGTTGCGCCGCCCGAGCCCGCGAAGGCCAAGGACATCGCCGCGGCCGAACCGTTACCGATCAAGGTTCAGACCGTCGTCGTGACCGACGACGAAAACAACATGCGGGTCGACCGCTTTCTCGAGGCGCGGTTTCCCGGGCTGTCGTTCTCCCACATCCAGCGCATCGTCCGCAAAGGCGAGTTGCGCGTCAACGGCAAGCGCGCCGACAGCAAGGATCGCCTGGAGGCGGGACAGAGCGTGCGCATTCCGCCGCTGCGGCTCGATGCGCCCAAAACGGCAAGTGCGCTGTCGGATGCGGAAAGCAAGACGCTGCAGGCGCTGAAGGAGATGACGCTCTATGAGGATGACGACGTCCTGGTGCTGAACAAGCCGGCCGGGCTTGCCGTGCAGGGCGGTTCCGGCACCACGCGGCATGTCGACCAGATGCTGGAGGTGATGCGCGACGCCAAGGGCCAGAAGCCGCGGCTGGTGCATCGGCTCGACAAGGACACCGCGGGCTGCCTGCTGGTCGCCAAGACCCGCTTTGCCGCCACCGCGCTCACCGGCTCGTTCCGCCACCGCTCCGCACGAAAGGTCTATTGGGCGCTGGTCGCGGGCGTGCCGAAGCCGAAACAGGGCCGCATCTCGACCTATCTCGCCAAGGAGGAGAGTGAGGAGGACACCATCATGCGGATCGCGGAGCATGGCGACGAGGGCGCAAGCCACGCCGTGACCTATTACGCGGTGGTGGAAAATTCGGGCAACAAGCTCGCTTGGGTTTCACTCAAACCGGTCACCGGACGGACCCATCAGTTGCGCGCGCATATGGCCCATATCGGTCACGCCATCGTTGGCGATCCCAAATATTTCAATATCGAGAATTGGCAACTGCCGGGCGGCCTGCAGAACCGGCTGCATCTCCTGGCGCGGCGCATCATGATCCCGCATCCGCGCGGCGGCGTGATCGACGCCACCGCGCCGCTGCCGCCGCACATGCTGCAATCCTGGAACCTGCTTGGGCTCGAGGCCGGCAGGTTCGACCCGATCGAGAACGCGCCCGAAGAGTAGAAGGCGAGGGACAGCGAACTTGCTGTTCGGCTGCAGGATCACGACATGTCCTTGCATGAAGCAACTCATTCTTTCGCTCGCCGCGGTCGCTTGGCTCGTGTTTGCGGGATGCGCGGCCAGCGCGCAGGTGCCAAATAATCCGCCGGGCGGTTCGAGGTTCAATCCGCCGCTGCCGCCACCGCCGCCGGGTCCCAAGATCGAGGTGCCCAAGGTGCCGCAGATGGACGCGCCGCTGCACGACGACTACGCGCCGCCGCCGCATTCGTCATTCAGGGCGCGCATCAGCCGCTGTCTCGATCAAGCCGCTGCCGCGGGCGTCCGCCCAGGGGCGCGTGCGGCCTATTCGCGCAACTGTGCGAACAGGTGACCCCGTCAATTCCTGAACTGATCAAGAAACATTCGCAGCGAGTCGTGCGGGCTCTCGACGTCGGTGATCAGCCAGCCCTCCGGTCCCTTCACCAGGATGAAGTTCAGCGTGACCGCACGGCCCTCATTGGCGAAGCCGACCGCGACATAGGTCTTGTCGTATTGCCTGCGCAGGATGGAGATGGCGAGCGGCCCCAATTTCCAGGTCGGGCTCTGCACCAGGAAGTCGTAAGGCAGGCTGCGCGGCGCTGTCCACGCCGCCCGCAGGCTTGGATCGAAGAATTGTTGCGCGGTCGCCTCATCCCGCGGCAGGCCCCTGGAAAACTCCGCCGCGCCGTCGCCGTAATAGGCATAGACGTTGCGGACCAGCGATTCCGGGGAGCGGAACCCAGCCTCGGCGGCCGGGCAGCCGAGGCCGGCCAGCAGAACGAATATCGCTGCAAAATTCCTGGGAAAATTCCCCGCGGAAACCTCCGTAAGGCTGCCGGCCATCCAAAATCCCCGGCACCACAGGCTCGCTTTATTTCGGTTCGGGCTTATCATGGTTTCTTGGTCACCCTAATGCGACGAACGGAAGCAAACACCTCCCATGCGCGAACTGTTCGATGAGGTCGCCGGGCAATCGCCGCTCGATCCGCAGGAGAAGGTGCGGCGCGCCGCGCGCACGCCCCAGCGCAAGCGGTTTTACAC
>NZ_JBAURI010000372.1:0-2416 GCF_049581145.1 Bradyrhizobium sp. | reverse complement strand
CGGCTGGCTTTCCAGCGCCTGCGCCGCGTTGCGCACCAGATTGAGCAGCACGCGAAACAGCTGGTCGGGATCGGCATCGACGGCAAGCCCGCGCTCGATGGCGCTGATCCAGGTGATCGAGGCATCGGCGGCCAGCCCCGCGGTCTCGCGGACCTCGGCCACCACAGGCTCGATCATGATCATGCGGCGGTCGGGCGCGGCCTCCTGGGCGCGTCCATAGGACAGCGTCGACTGGCAGAACGCGATCGCGCGCTCCAGCGAGCGCATCAACTTCGGCGCAAAGCGCTGCACCCTCGGATCTGGTACGCTGGCAAGCTGATCGGAGAGCAGTTGGGAGGAGGCAAGCAGGTTGCGCAGATCGTGGTTGATCTTCGAGACCGCGAGCCCAAGCGCCGCCAGCCGGCTCTTCTGATGCAACATCGACACCAGATCGCGCTGCATCGCCGACAATTCGCGCTCAGCGACGCCGATCTCGTCGCCACGCTGGCTCGGCACGATGATGCGCGCCGAGCTTTCCGGATTTTCATGGAAAGCGACCATGCTCTCGGTCAGCCGCCGCATCGGCCGCACAAACAGATAATGCAGCGCCAGATAGACCAGCGCAGCGGTCAACACCGCAATCAAGAGCGAGACCAGCAGCAGATTACGGGAAAACCGGTACATCGAGTCCCGCAGCGGCTTCTCGTCGATCACCACCTCGATGAACTGCGCGCCGCCCGGTGCCGGGCCGACCACCCGGATCGCCTGGTTGCCGTGTTCGAGCATCATCTCGAAGGTATCGACGATCGCCGACCACACCGTCATGTCGCGCAGGTCGATATCATGGTCGATCGACGCCGGCAGGTCGGCACTGGCGAGCAGCCTGCGCTGCTGCCCGAGCTTGATCGCGACAGCGCGCGCGCCGATGCTGGTGAGGATCTGCCGCGACAGGGAATCCGGCACCATGCCGGACGGCGCCGCATCGAGCACCAGCGCCGCGGTGTTAGCGGCGGCCAGCCGGTCGTTCAGCCGGTTCATGCGGAAATTCGCGATCGCGGGCACGTAGATCATCAGTCCCGCGATCATGACCAGCGGAATGGTCAAAAGCAGCAGTTTGCCGGACAGGCCAAGTCGGCGCGGCAGCTTGCCGCGCGGCCCTTCGGTGGTCGGCTGTTCCTCGGTCGCTGACACGATTTCCGTTTTTCCGCCTCTATGGCCTCTCGATCAGCATGCGACCCGTCTCCGGATCGGTCAAATTACGGATCGCTAATGTCAAATTCGCACGTCCATGTTAAGTTGAAGGCCGCCCGGCTGCCATCCCTTACCTCTGGAACACCACGAATCCGATTATATTCGCGGGACAGGCACAAAATACGACCGTTTGGGGAGCACGCCATCGCAGCCGTGCGGCAGGTGTACGATTCATCTGCCCCGTCGCGCTAGTCCGTTGTTTGCACATGGTCTTTTCCGGGAACCGGCGGCAGCTCCGCGTCTCGCGCGGAGCCGGCTGCAGCCGGATCATGCTGCAGATTGACGAGCACTGGACGCTCCCGTATAAGCCGCGCCAATTGTCCGCGATGCCCCGGCTTGCCGGGGCGGCTCGTTTTGGGCCGGAAACGGCCTGTTTTGGGCGGCCAGCATCACCGGACACCCCCTTCAATTCAACAGGCGCAATTCAACAGGCGGATTGCCCGGCCGGTGGAGAACGACCCGTGAAGCGGACTTATCAACCCAGCAAACTGGTGCGCAAGCGCCGTCACGGCTTCCGCGCTCGCTTGGCCACGACGGGCGGCCGCAAGGTGCTCGCCGCGCGTCGCGCGCGGGGCCGCAAGCGGCTGAGCGCCTGAGCCGGGCGTCTTCCGGAGACGTTCTCATGGATCGGCTAAGGCAGCGGGTGGACTTCCTCGCCGTTGCCAAGGGCGCGCGGGTCAATGCGGCGGCCTTTACCCTGCAGAGCCGTCGTCGAGATGATTTAGGCCCGATCCGGGTCGGTTTTACCGTGACCAGGCAGAACGGCACCGCGACCGAGCGCAATCGCATCCGGCGCCGGCTCCGTGAAATGGTGCGAGAACTCGCACGGGCTGCCGATGTCATGGCGGCGCGACCTCACCATGATTATGTGCTGGTCGGCCGCCGTGCGGCGCTCACACGCGACTTTGCCACCTTGCTTGAGGATTTTCGCACGGCGCTAAGGCGCCTCGACCGGCAGCCCGCGAACGATGCGCGGGCCAAAAGCCGTCAACCGGATCGAATGACGAGACCTGAAC
Source organism: Bradyrhizobium sp. (assembly GCF_049581145.1). Lineage (GTDB taxonomy): Bacteria > Pseudomonadota > Alphaproteobacteria > Rhizobiales > Xanthobacteraceae > Bradyrhizobium. The sequence goes on along the minus strand of NZ_JBAURI010000372.1, from coordinate 170 downwards.
GATGATCGACAATCGGAACACCATCCTCGCCGTCATTCTGTCCGGGATCGTGCTGATCGCCTGGCAATATTTCTACAACGTGCCGCAGATGGAGCGGCAGCGCGCGCAAAGCCAGATCCAGGCGGAGCTGACCAAGAACGCGCCGCAGCCGACCCCGTCCGGCACGCCGC
>NZ_JBAURI010000371.1:0-3494 GCF_049581145.1 Bradyrhizobium sp. | reverse complement strand
CACCCATCCCGGTCACATGGCCGTTGCCGGGCGATTCCGCGGCGGCCGAGCCCTTCTCAGGGCCCCGTCTTTGGCGCTAAAAGGGCGGCGAACCCGGACCCTTGCCCGCTCCCTTTGGCGCGGTTTTTGCTGCTTTTTCGCGAAAGGCAGCTTCCTGAACGCCATCCCTGAAGAAAGCCCATCATGACGCGTATCGATGCCCACGGATTGAAGATCGCCCCTGTCCTGTTCGATTTCATCGCCAAGGAGGCCGCGCCCAGGACGGGGATCGATCCTGACAAGTTCTGGGCCGGGCTGGCCGCCATCATCCGCGATCTCGGGCCCAAGAACCGCGAGCTCTTGGCGTTCCGCGACACCCTGCAGGGCAAGATCGACGACTGGCACCTCAGCCACAAGGGCAAGCCGATCGACCTCAACGCCTACACCGCGTTTTTGAGGGAGATCGGCTATCTGCTGCCCGAGCCCGCCACGCACACGGTCGAGACCGCTGATGTCGACGAGGAGATCGGCAGGATCTGCGGACCGCAGCTCGTCGTGCCCCTGACCAATGCGCGCTATGCGCTGAACGCCGCCAATGCGCGCTGGGGCAGCCTTTATGACGCGTTCTACGGCACCGACGCGATCCCGCACGATCCGAGCGAGAGCGGAAAAGGCTACAACAAGGCGCGCGGCGACAAGGTGATCGCCAAGGCCAAGGCGTTCCTCGATGCCGCGGTGCCGCTGGCGACCGGAAGCCATACCGACGTCACCTCCTACAGCGTGATCTCGGGGCAGCTCGCGGTGAAGCTGAAGAGCGGCAACGCCACCGCGCTGAAAACCGCCGCGCAATTCGCCGGCTACCAGGGCGATGCCGCGGCACCCTCGGCCATCCTGCTGGTCAACAACGGCATGCATATCGAGGTCAAAATCGATCGCAAGAACATCATCGGCAAGGACGATCCGGCCGGCGTCGCCGACATGATTTTGGAATCCGCGGTCTCGACCATCCTCGACATGGAGGACAGCGTCGCCGCCGTCGATGCCGAGGACAAGGTGCTGGTCTATCGCAACACGCTCGGCCTGATGGACGGCACGCTGTCGGCCGATTTCGAAAAAGGCGGCAAGACGCTGACGCGCGCGCTCAACGCCGACCGCGTCTACACCACGCCGGAGGGCAAGACACTGACCTTGCACGGCCGCAGCCTGTTGCTGATGCGCAATGTCGGCCATCACATGTTCACCGACGCGGTGCTGGACGACAAGGGCGAAGAGATTCCGGAGGGCATTCTCGATGCCGCGGTCACGGGCCTGCTGGCGATCCATGACCTCAAGGGCCATTCCAAGGTCAAGAACAGCCGCACCGGCTCGGTCTATATCGTCAAGCCGAAGATGCACGGCCCCGACGAGGTGGCGCTGACCTGCGAGCTGTTCGGCCGAGTCGAGAAGCTGCTGTCGCTGCCGGAGAACACCATCAAGGTCGGCATCATGGACGAGGAGCGCCGCACCACGGTCAACCTCAAGGCCTGCATCCAGAATGCCTCCAAGCGCATCATGTTCATCAACACCGGCTTCCTCGATCGCACCGGCGACGAGATCCACACCTCGATGGAAGCCGGCCCGATGATCCGCAAGAACGACATGAAGGCGCAGCCCTGGATCAAGGCCTATGAGGACTGGAACGTCGATATGGGCCTGATCGATGGCCTGCCCGGCCATGCCCAGATCGGCAAGGGCATGTGGGCCGCGCCCGACAAGATGGCCGACATGCTGGCGCAGAAGATCGGCCATCCGCAGGCCGGCGCCACCACGGCCTGGGTGCCCTCGCCGACCGCGGCGACCCTGCACGCGCTGCATTATCACCAGGTCAATGTGCTGGCGCGGCAGCGGGAGCTCGCCAAGGCCGGCCCGCGCGCAAAGCTGAGCGACATCCTCACCATTCCGGTTTCGCAATCGAACTGGGCGCCGGACGATGTGCGGCAGGAGATCGACAACAACTGCCAGGGCATCCTGGGTTACGTGGTGCGCTGGATCGACCAGGGCGTCGGCTGCTCGAAGGTCCCGGACATCCACGACGTCGGGCTGATGGAAGACCGCGCCACCTTGCGCATCTCCAGCCAGCACCTGGCGAACTGGCTGCATCAGGGCGTCATCACCGAGGCGCAGGTGATGGAATCCCTCAAGCGCATGGCGGTCGTGGTCGACAAGCAGAATGCAGGGGACTCGCTGTACAAGCCGATGGCGCCGGCGTTCGATGGCGTGGCCTTCAAGGCCGCCTGCGACCTGATCTTCAAGGGCCGCACCCAGCCGAACGGCTACACCGAATACATCCTCACCGCGCGCCGCCGCGAGGCCAAGGCGCAAGGCTAAGACGCAAGGCTGAGGCGAAGGGGCTGAGGCGGCGGGCTGAATGCGCTCGCCGGCAAGTTGATAGTTGCGCCAGGGAACGTTCGAACGATCCTCCCGTTGAACGGTTTCTCAACCGAAGGGAGACGACAATGGATTGGAACCGGGTCGAAGGAAACTGGAAGCAGTTCAAAGGCGCCGCCAAGGAAAAATGGGGCAAGCTGACCGACGACGACCTCAACGTGATCGAAGGCCGCCGCGAGCAGCTCGAAGGCAAGCTGCAGCAGCGTTATGGTTTTGCCAAGGATCAGGTCCACCGCGATGTGGACGACTGGTTCAGGATGCTGAAGTGATCGGCGCCTGCAACGCATAATGAAGGCTCAAAGCAATGGTGAAGGCCCCGGCGAATGACCGCCGGGGCTTTTGTTGCTGGACGATCGATTGCATGAAACCTGTCGTTTCCCAGTTCTCAGTGCGTGGAGGCCGTGAGCCAAGCGCGGAGACATTCATCCAGGCAGACAGCCCCGGCGCGCCCGCCGGGGCTGTCCGGCAAAGCGCGGTGGTTTTTTGCCGGTTTGTGAGCCACGGGACGACCGATGAATCCTGTCGTTTGAATCCTGCTTTTTTTCCAGGCAGTCTGACCTCATCCTGAGCCCCTAGCACCGAAAGGGGCTCAGGATGAGGTTCGGAGCCAGAGGCTCGATTGGTCTCGCGCCGCGCGTGGGGTCGCTGGCGAGGTCATTAACAAATTATTCTGCGCTACCGTGGTAGTACGGCAAGAGTACTGACCCAAGCCTTCGCTACCCCCGCAGGATAGTCCGCATGATGAACCGTTTGACCATTTCCGCGCTGCTGAAGGCCGTGATCGCAACGACCGCGCTGGTCCTCATTGCCATCTTCGCCTTCAACGCCTGGGACTCATGGGGACGGCTGCAATCGGCCGACCGCAGCGTCAAGGTCAGCGAAGCCTCGGCGTTCCTGTTCAAGGCGATGGCCAACATGCGCGCCGATCGCGTGAACACGGCGCGCGCGGTGACCTCCGACAGACTGGATTCCGCGGCCGAGATCTATTTGCGCTCGATCCGCGATGCCGAGATGCCGGCGCTGGCCCGGGCGCTCGAACTCTTGCCGGCCATCGCGTTCGCATCGAAGCAGACGCTGCTGCCCGAGCT
>NZ_JBAURI010000370.1:0-2212 GCF_049581145.1 Bradyrhizobium sp. | reverse complement strand
GGCGAATGCGGATGCGCGCCTTCGCAAGGCTCTGGCGCTGCGCTGGATCGCCTTCGCGCTCGCCGCCCTCGCCGCCGCCTGCTTCACGCCCTATGGCTGGAACGCGCTGCTCGCCTCGCGGAAGATCCTGAGCCTCGGCGCCGCGCTGCCGCTGATCGCGGAATGGCGGCCGGCGGATTTCGGGCACCTCGATGCCTTCGAGCTCGTGCTGCTGTCCGGCATCGGCGGGGCGCTCTATCGCGGCGTTCGGCTGCCGCCGACACGGATCCTGATCCTGCTCGGTCTTCTGCACATGGCGCTGGCGCAAGGCCGCGCTGCGGAAATTCTGGCTCTGGTGGCGCCGCTGCTGCTTGCCGATGTGCTCGCAAGGGAGATCGGCCGCGCGGATGCGCCGGCCGAAACCGCGCCGCCGGTCCACGCCGTGCTGTCAGCCTGTCTCGGGATCACGCTGGTCATGGGAACCGCCGCCTATGCGACGCCGCATCGCTTCGAACCCAACACGCGCCAGTCGCCGGTTGCGGCGGTCGCCGAATTGAAGAAGCTGAACGCCGGCCGCGTGTTCAATGATTACGATTTCGGCGGCTATCTGATCGCAAGCGGGGTTCCGACCTTCATCGATGGTCGCACCGAACTGTTCGGAGAGAAGTTCTTCCTCGATCACAACGCAGCTTCCACATTGTCGGAGCCCGAGAAGCTGTTCCGGCTGCTGGACGGCGACAGGATCGAGGCGACGCTGTTGCGCACGCAAAGCCCCGCCGCGCGGCTGCTCGATCATGTCGATGGTTGGCAGAAGGTCTACTCCGACGACATCGCGACCATCCATCTGCGCAAGCCGGGTGCGATGCACACGCGGGAGCCCGCCGTCGATGTCCGGCCGAAGTCATAAGTTCGTTAACGATGCTGTTCGTAACCGATGCACAGCGTGATTGTCGTGGAAAAGACACGAGCGTTCGTCTAGCGTAATGCACCCACCGACTGCGACGGTGTATCTGTTCCGTCGGGCGTCGAGACAAAAACCAACAAGCCAGAAAGGGAGATCGCCATGGCCAAAACTGGTTCCACAGATTTGCCCAAGCAAAACCCTTGCGCCCAATGTGGCAAGCCGATTGCGTTTCCGGACTGGGTCGAGCAGAGCCCCGGCCGGGCGGCCTATCTCTGGCATTGCCGGGCCTGCGACTATCGGTTCGAGGCGATCGCGTATTTCGACAATTCCGAGTCGGAGCGGGAAGACCTCGCGGCCTGAAGGCCGCGATCTCCGCCGCCCGATTCAGGCTGCTTGTTGCCGGCGGTTCTGCCGAACCGGCAACCGCACGCGAACGATCAGTCCATGCGGTTGCCGGTCCTGCAACGCCAGCTCGCCGCCATGTGCCAGGACGATGGCCCGCGCGATCGAGAGGCCGAGCCCGAAGCCCGTCGCTTCGTCCATGTTGCGGGCGTGGTCGCCACGCACGAACGGTTCAAGCACATCGGCCTTGTGCGCATCGGAAATGCCGGGACCGTCGTCCTCGATATCGATGGTCAAGCGCTCCGGCGACATGGTGAGGCGGATCAGGGCCTGGGTGCCGAACCTGACCGCATTCTCCACGAGGTTGGTGATGCTGCGATGCAGGTCGTCGGGCCTCGCCGTGGCCACGGCATGATCGGGGCCGTCATAACTCACTCTGTGCCCCATGTCCGCGAATTGATCGGCTACCAGCTGTAGCGTGCTGGCGATATCGACCAGCGTCATGGATTCGAGCCGGTTGTCGTTGCGCAGGAAGGACAGCACGGCCTCCAGCATCGCGCGCATATGGTCGAGATCGGCCAGCGTCTGGCTGCGATGATTGTCGTCCTCGATGAATTCGGAGCGCAGCCGCAGCCGGGTGATCGGCGTGCGCAGGTCGTGGCTGATCGCGGCCAGCATCCGGGTGCGGTCGTCGATCAGGCCGGTGATGCGCTCGCGCATGCGGTTGAGTGCCCTTGCGGCCGCGCGAATTTCGGCTGGGCCGCGTTCGGGAAGGGCGGCGGCCGCGCCGTCGAGGCTGAAACTCTCGGCGGCCCTGGCGAAGGACGACAGCGGCGCCGTCAAGGCGTGCGCCGCCCACAGGCTGAGCAGCGTGACGCTGATCACCGCGAACAGCAGCGTCATCATCCATGGTCCGCCCCAGAACGGCGGCCGCGGGTCGGATGCGGCGGTCGCTGCAATCACCGCGCCATCGGGCACGACGATGCC
>NZ_JBAURI010000369.1:0-8186 GCF_049581145.1 Bradyrhizobium sp. | reverse complement strand
TCGCGCCCCGGGAGGACCCTTACATGTTGTAGGCGCGCTCGCCGTGCTCGGCGATGTCGAGACCTTCGCGCTCCACTTCGACGGAGGGACGCAGGCCGACGATCACGTCGACGATCTTGTAGAGGATCGCCGACCCGACGCCCGACCACACCAGCGTGGCGAGGACGGCCTTGCCCTGCGCGATCATCTGCGTGACGAGGTCGTAGGTGCCGGCATTGTTGCCGGTGATGTTGGTGTAGTCGGTGATGCCGACGCCACCGAGTGCGGGATTGACCAGGATGCCGGTGCCTAGCGCGCCGACGATGCCGCCGATGCAGTGGACGCCGAACACGTCGAGCGCGTCGTCGTAGCCGAGCGCGTTCTTCACCGTGGAGACGAAGAACAGGCAGATCGGCGAGACGATGAGGCCCAGCACCAGCGCGCCGATCGGACCGGCGAAACCGGACGCCGGCGTCACCGCCACGAGGCCCGCGACCGCGCCCGAGCAGATGCCGAGCAGCGACGGCTTGCCCTTGACGGCCCATTCGCACAACAGCCAGGACAGCGCCGCACCGGCGGTCGCCACCATGGTGTTGACGAAGGCCAGAGCCGTCGTGCCATTGGCTTCGAGGTTCGAGCCGGCATTGAAGCCGAACCAGCCGACCCAGAGCAGCGAGGCGCCGATCATGGTCATGGTCAGCGAGTGCGGGGCCATCAGGTCCTTGCCGTAGCCGGTGCGCTTGCCGATGATCAGCGCGCCGACCAGGCCCGCGATCCCTGCGTTGATGTGCACCACCGTGCCACCGGCGAAGTCGAGCGCGCCGGCGCCGGCGAGCCAGCCGACCGAACCGGTGACCTCATCGAGCTTGGCCTGGGCCGCCGTCTTGGCCGCGGCATCGGTTGCTGCAGCCAGCGCCTTGGCGGCATTGGCGACGTCATCGGGAGCGGCCACGTACCAGACCCAGTGCGCGATCGGATAGTAGATGAAGGTCGACCACAGCAGGATGAACAGCATCACTGCCGAGAATTTGATCCGCTCGGCGAAAGCGCCGACGATCAGGGCCGGGGTGATCATCGCGAAGGTCATCTGGAACACGAAATAAGCGAGCTCCGGAATCACGACGCCGTTGGAGAACGTTGCCGCCGTGGCGTTGGCGTCGACGCCGTGCATGAAGGCTTTGGCAAAGCCGCCGATATAGGGCGTCATGCTGCCGCCGTCGCCGAACGCCAGCGAGTAGCCGTAGATGCTCCAGGTCACGCCGATCATCGACACGATCGCGAACACCTGGGTCAGTACGGAGGCCATGTTCTTGGTGCGGACCAAACCACCATAAAACAGTGCAAGACCTGGAATCGACATCATCAAAACAAGTGCGCTGGAAGTGAGCATCCAGGCAACGTCGCCCTTGTTGGGAACGGGTGCTGCCGCTGCTGCCGGAGCCGCGGCCGCGGCGTCGGCCGCTGCTGGAGCCGCAGATTGAGCAAGCGCAGTATCGACAAAGCCCACGGCGCAGATTGCCGCGATAGCCAGGACTGCCCATCCCGCATTGGTGGGACGCTTAAACGTCATTTTGGTTTACTCCTGAGTGGTAAGGGGTGAGCGGGAAATCAAAGGGCCGCGGCATCGGCCTCGCCGGTGCGGATGCGAACCGCATGGTCGAGGTTGATGACGAAGATCTTGCCGTCGCCGATCTGTCCGGTCTTGGCGGCGGACGTGATGGCGTCGATGGTTTTGTCGACCTGGTCGGAGGCGACAGCGACTTCGATCTTGATCTTGGGCAGGAAACTCACCGCATATTCGGCCCCACGGTAAATTTCCGTATGGCCTTTCTGGCGGCCATACCCTTTGACTTCCGTCACCGTGAGACCATGAACGCCAATGGCGGTCAGGGCATCACGGACTTCTTCCAGCTTGAATGGCTTGATGATCGCCATAACAATTTTCATGGGTCCTATCCCCGCTTGGGCCCGGTACGGACGTGACCGGGCGTTTTTGACTGAGGTTCACCACGAAGAGAGCTCACTACGCGGCCACCAGCCGGGACCCCTAGAATCAAATGCCGTGCCAGATGGCGGGCGCCACCTAACGGATTATGAACGCGAACCTTTTCGCGCCCTGCGCGAATCCCTGCGACCTGCGCCATTCGGTCGCGCTCAATAATTAGGCATCATAGCCTAAATCGTAAGCTTGCCAAGCTCCAGTCATAATACTGCTCATGCGACGGGCAGAAAAAAGGTAACAAGATACTATTTCAGCCGGATTGCGACGGCTGCGGGCCCCCGGCAACCTCACAGCACGGATCAGAGGGCGTCGCTGTCGGTCTCGCCGGTTCGGATTCGCAACGCGTGTTCGATCGGGGTCACGAAGATCTTGCCGTCGCCGATCTGACCGGTCCGCGCACTGCCGGTGATGGCATCGACCGCCTTGTTCGCGAGTTCCGACGCGACCGCGAGCTCGATCCGCAGCTTGGGCAGAAAGTTCACGACATATTCGGCGCCGCGATAGATCTCGGTATGGCCCTTCTGACGGCCGTAGCCCTTGACCTCGGTGACCGTCATGCCGTGCACGCCAATCGCGGTGAGCGCCTGACGCACCTCATCCAGCTTGAATGGTTTGATGATCGCAACGATGAGTTTCATGGTCGGGCCTTCGGCTCCCCAATTGCCGCCGCTCAACAGCGACGATCACCAAATCTGACATCTTTCCGGGCAAATGGCACAAAAATTTTGCAGATCCGAGCGAAAACATTTGGCAGCGGCGCATAACGGCCCCTGTACAGGGCAGCGGCAGGTCGGTCACAATAGGTTGCGGCGGGTCAAACAGCCGCCTTTGACGTCGCCCTGGGGGAGTCAAATGTCCGACCGATCCTGGTTTTTTGCAGCCGGCGGCCAGCAGCAAGGTCCCTATCCGGACGCACAGCTTCGCGATTTCATCGCGCGCGGAACGGTCAGAGCCGAGACGCTGGTTTGGACCGAGGGCATGGCGGGCTGGCAGAAGGCAGTAGAAATTCCCGGTCTGCTTCCGAGCGTCGCCGTTTCATCGCAACCGCCGGGGAGCGGCGGCACGCCATCGACGGGTGCTCGCGTCAGTTTTGGCGGCCCGCTGTCGCTCGATGCGGAACTCTGGCCGTTGCTGGGTTGGAGCCTGCTGCTCGCGTTCGGCGTGGCGCTGGTGATTCCGGCGCCGTGGGCGGCGACCCATTTCTATCGCTGGGTGGCCGCGCGGCTTCGTGTGCCGGGCCGCCCGAATCTCGCGTTCACCGGCCGGGTCGGCGATATCTGGTACGTGTTCGTCCTGCTCGGACTCTGCAGCTACGCGGGAACGACCGGCCATCCAACCATCCAGCTGCTCCTGATTCCGTTTGAAGGGTTTCTGTCCTGGATGACGGTACGGTGGATCGCCGGCAATCTCGCATCGAACGGCCAACGGCTTCCGATCGCCTTCGAGGGCAGCGCTTTGAGCTATGTCGGCTGGTACGTGCTGATGTTTGTTTCGATGATCACCATCATCGGCTGGGCCTGGGTGATTGCCGCCTGGATGCGCTGGGTCTGCCGCAATATCGGCGGCACGCATCGTGATGTGGCGTTCAATGCGACCGGCCTGGAAGTTCTGTGGCGCTCGCTGGCGTTTGGCTTTGCCAGTATTTTCCTGATTCCGATCCCATGGGTGTTGCGCTGGTACGCCCAGTGGTACGCCTCGCAATTCGAACTGCTCGACCGCTCGTCCTGAGCGCGGGGGTGCGCGGACGTTATCTGCGTTCGCGCACCGAACCTTCCTGCACCACGGAGGCCACCAGCGTCCCGTCGGGCTTGAAGATCAGGCCGCGCGCCAGGCCGCGGCCGCCTTGCGCGCTGGGCGAGTCCTGGGCATAGAGCAGCCATTCGTCGGCGCGGAATGGCCGGTGAAACCACATCGCGTGATCAAGGCTCGCCGGCATCATCCGCGTGTCGAACAGGGTGCGGCCGTAGCGCGCCATCACCGCATCCAGCAGCGAGAAGTCCGACGCATAGGCCAGCGCGCACATATGCAGCGCCGGATCGTCGGGCAGCTTCGCCGCGGTGCGGATCCAGATGTGGATGCGGCCATCCTCGACCTTCTGGCCGAAATAGCGGCCGATCTCGACCGGACGCAATTCGATCGGGCGATCGGATTCGTAATAGCGGCGGATGAAATCCGGCATGTCGCGGAACATCGGCTGCTTGGCCAGTTCCTCCGCGGTGAGCTTCTCCGGCGGCGGCACATCCGGCATCCTGTCCTGATGATCGAACGAGCCCTGCTCCTCGGCATGAAACGACACCATGATCGAGAAGATCGCGTTGCCATGCTGGATCGCGGTGACACGGCGGGTCGAATAGCTCTTGCCGTCGCGCAGCCGCTCGACCTCGTAGATGATCGGGATCTGGGGGTCGCCGGGCAGAATGAAATAGCAGTGCAGCGAATGCGGCAGCCGGCCCTCGACGGTGCGGCACGCCGCCACCATCGCCTGCCCGATCACCTGGCCACCGAACACCCGCTGCCAGCTCGTCTTCGGGCTGTTGCCGCGAAACAGGTTCACCTCGAGCGGCTCGATATCGAGAATTGAAATGAGGTCGATCAGGCCTTTGGACATGCAGCTTCGTCCGATTCTGCGTCATTTTGGCGCGCGAAGGCGGAAATCGCGCGGATTATCGCCGAATTTCCGGCCCTGGAGGCTTGCCCTATGCCGGACAGACGGCGGGGTGATTGACAACCCTGTTTCACCAACCTGTTTCGCCCAGCTATAGTCCGGTAGCAAGGGGCACGAGTGAGCGAGTTATGAGCATGACGGCACGACAAACCATTGTGATCGGCGGCGGCGGCTTTGCCGGTCTCGCGCTCGCGCTGGCGTTACGCCAGGGTCTGGGGGCGGAAATGTCCGTCATCGTGGTGGACCCCGCGCTCGCGAGCAGGCCAAGCCGCGACCCGCGCGCGACCGCCATCGTTGCCGCCTGCCGCAGGCTGTTCGAGACCGTCGGCGTGTGGGGCGAGGTCGCCGCCGAGGCGCAACCGATCCTCGACATGGTGATCACCGATTCCAAGCTCGAAGACGCGACGCGTCCGGTGTTCCTGACCTTTGCCGGCCATGTCGAACCGGGCGAGCCGTTCGCGCACATGGTCGAGAACCGTCATCTGATCGACGCCCTGACCAGGCGTGCCGAGGCGCAGGGCGTCGACCTCCGTCCGACTGCGGTTGCAAGCTATGATTCGCGCGCCGACGGCATCGATGTGACGCTGGCCGACGGCAGCGTGATCGAGGCAGGACTTCTGGTCGCCGCCGACGGCGCCCGCTCGCGGCTGCGCGAACGGGCCGGCATCGCCACCCATGGCTGGGACTATGATCAATCGGGCATCGTGGTCACGGTCGGCCATGAGCGCGACCATCATGGCCGCGCCGAGGAGCATTTCCTGCCCGCCGGCCCGTTCGCCATCCTGCCGCTGACCGGACGGCGTTCCTCGCTGGTATGGACCGAACGGCGCGCCGAGGCGGCGCGGATCGTCGCATTGAGCGAAGATGAATTTCTGCGCGAGCTCGAGCAGCGATTCGGTCTGCATCTCGGCGAGATCAAGGCGCTGGACAAGCCGCACGCCTTTCCACTGTCCTATTTCGTGGCGCGGTCCTTCATCGGCGAACGGCTGGCGCTGGTCGGCGATGCCGCGCACGTCATCCATCCGATCGCGGGCCAGGGGCTCAACATGGGCCTCCGCGACGTTGCCGCCCTGGCCGAAGTGGTGGCCGACGCGGCGCGGCTCGGCATCGACTTCGGACAGGCCGACGTGATCGAGCGCTACCAGCGCTGGCGGCGGTTCGACACCATGGCGATGGGCCTCGCCACCAATACGCTGAACGTCCTGTTCTCGAACAAGTCGACGCTGCTGCGCTCGCTGCGCGATATCGGTCTCGGCCTGGTCGATCGCGCGCCGCCGCTGAAGGAACTGTTCATCCGTCAGGCCGCGGGGCTGTCGGGCGAAGTGCCGCGGCTGCTGAAGGGCGAGGCGCTGTAGGCCGCCCCGCGTCGCGGATTCACGGCGACCGCTCACTGCGTCTGTTCACGGGATTCTCTCACTTGGCTGTTTCGGCGTGGCTACCTCGCCGGCCAGGATGAAATCCGTGACCTGCGCGATCAGGGTCGGATCGAGCGGCCGGTCGGATTGCCTGTAGGCGGCAAGATCGTCGGCCTCGTCGGTCACATCGTTCAAGACGTGGTTCATGTCGGGCAGCCACAGCGTCTTGGCCAGCGAGTTGGCCGTGGACAGCGCCACGAAATCCAGCCGCGCCACCTGGCTGTCGCGGCCGCCGCCGACAATCAGCGTCGGCGCGTCGATCTTTTGCAGCGGCTCGACCGGGTCTTCGTTGAACGCGGAGGCCATGCTGGGCTGCATCGCGGGCGGGATCGCGAGCCCTGGCGGCATGGGATCGACGATCTGCCCGGCCATGATGGCGTCGATGGCCTTGGCCATCGGCGCGAACACGTCGGGCGGCAGCTTCTTCTCGAGCTGTGCCTTGAGCAGGTCGCCCTGTTTCCTCGCCGCGGTCGCGAGCAGCACCAGACAATCGATCGGAAGGCGCCGCGCGGTCAGGATCGCGACCAGCCCGCCCTCGCTGTGCCCGACCAGCGCGACATGGGTGAATTTCGCGCTATTGCGCAAATAACCTACAAGAGCGGCCGCGTCATCGACATAGTCCTTGAAGCGAAAATCTTCCGGCCGTCCGAATTGCGGTTTCCAGCCGCCGGCGCCGCGCTTGTCGTAACGCAGCGTCGCGATGCCTCGCGCGACCAGCTGGTCCGAAAGCTTCTTCAGCGTCGCAGGCCTGGCCTGCGGTCCGTTGCCGTCATGGTCGGTCGATCCCGAGCCGGCGATCAACAGCGCGACCGGCGGCCGCTCGACGCCGGGCGGCACGGTCAGGTATGCGTCGATCGCGCCGACGCGAATCCGGCTTTCGTCGGCGGAGGCGCGCATGGTCATTCCAGCCGCAAAGCCGAGCGCCGCAAGCACGCCGATGATCGCTCGCACGCGCATCGCTCACTCGATCTTGCGCGCCTCTTCCGGCAGCATGATCGGGATGCCGTCGCGAATCGGATAGGCGAGCTTGGCCGAGCGCGAGATCAGCTCCTGTCTCGTCGCATCGAATTCGAGGGGTCCCTTGGTCAGCGGACAGACCAGGATTTCCAGCAATTTCGGATCGACGGTGTTTTCGAGTCGTTCGGGCAATGCGCTCATCGGCTTCTTCTCCGGCTTCGTCTCACCTCTAGCACGCCGTTGCGCGTCACGCCGCGTCCTGTTTTTGTCCGTTCCGCCCTGGTCGCACGAACGTGCGTCGTCTCCAACGCGGGCAAAAGCCGCGCTCAGGGCGACGCGATCCGCAGCAGGTCGTCGAACACCGCCTCCTGCTGGGCTTTCGGCAGCGGCTTGTCCGACAGGGCGTAACCGAGAAAGGCCCAGTACAGGATCTGGGTTCGCGGCCGCGCGGCCTCTGCCGTGAATCCCGCGGTCCGGAGCAGACCTTCCACATAGTCCATGCGGCGGCGGTCGATCGCGTGCACGGCGGCGCGGGCGGCCGGGTCGAACGCAGCCCAGCTCCGGACCGCGCGTTCGACCCCGGACCTGGCGGAGAACACGCGCTGCAGCAGCAGCGGCAACGGATTGTCATGGCCGGCGGCGGCTTCCACATCGGCAATGATCTGCTCGACGGCGACCTCGCGCCAATATCTCAGGATCGCGGCATGAAACGCGGCGATATCCGCGAAATGCCAGTAGAAGCTGCCGCGCGACACGCCCATCGCCTTGGCCAGCGGCTCGGCCTTCAGCGCGGTGAAGCCATTGGCGGCCAGCGTCTTGAGGCCCTGGTCGAGCCAGTCCTTTGCGGTCAGTTGATCGGTCATGCTGCGCGACCATACACTTGTGTATTGACAGGCGCCAGCGCGACGCCTATTACCATACAGTACTGTATGGAGAGTCGGATGCGCGATATCCTGCTGCAATGTTCGGGGTTCGGGGCCATCATCGCGGCGCTGATCCACGGCGCGCTCGGTGAAACCAGGGTGTTTCCGCGCGCCAGCATCGAGCCGAAGCGGCTCAGGACCCTGCTGCGCGTTGTCTGGCAGGCCGCCACGGTGGCATGGATTGGCGGCGGCGTCCTGCTGGTCGCCGCGCCCTGGATGGCGTCGGACGCGGCCCGGCACTGGAT
>NZ_JBAURI010000368.1:0-2214 GCF_049581145.1 Bradyrhizobium sp. | reverse complement strand
ATTTAGTTCTCCTCTTCTTCGAGGCGGCGGGAGAGTTCGGCGATTTTTTTCGGGTCGATCTGGCGGCTCTTGATGAGGCTCATCACCAACTCTTCGGACGACCCGCCGAACATGCGGTCGACCAGGTCGCGGACGGCGTGGGTGGAGGCTTTGGCCTCGGTCACGGTTGCGATGTACGCGAAGGCCCGGCCGTGGAGCTCGCGCTTGAGCTTGCCCTTGCGGTGGAGGATGTTGAGCATGGTCTGCACGGTGGTGTAGGCGAGGTCCTGGGGGAGGGCTTCCTGCACGACGGTGACGGTGCTGGCGCCGCGACGCCAGATGACCTGCATGATCTGGAGCTCGAGCTTGGTGAGGGTAGGCTTTTCGGTTTTGGCCATGGGCGTCTCATAGATGATTGGGACTTTAGGACGGGGCGGCGAGATTGTCAACTAAATTCTTAGGAGATGGGGAGACGTCTGGTGGGGATTGTGTGAGCCGGCGATGAATTTCGAGAAAGTTTGGGAGCGGAACACAATATTCTTCGCGCTCGTACGTTAACGAAGGTAGAGCATGAAGAAGAGCGCATAGGGCGATCGAGAAGGAAGATGATGCCGAGCCCGGATTTGACGATTAGCGAGCAGGACAGGTTTATCGCGGAAGCGTTTGAGCGCGATGAGTCGCGGCTGCGCGGGTTTATTCGGAAGCGGGTTTTGGATACGGCTGATGCCGAGGATGTGCTGCAGGATGTGTTTTATGAACTCATCCAGGCCTATCGGCTGATGAAGCCGGCGGAGCAGACGACGGCGTGGCTGTTTCGCGTGGCGCGGAATCGGATTGTGGATTTGTTTCGGCGGAAGAAGGCGGTGTCGCTGAATGACGCCGTGAGCGCAGACGAGGATGCTCCTATGCTGGAGGATTTGCTGCCGTCGCCCGATGCTGGGCCGGAGGCAATCTATGCGCGCAATGTGCTGCTGGACGCGATCGACGAAGCGCTGGAAGAGATGCCGGAGAATCAGCGCGAGGTGTTTGTGGCGCATGAGTTGATGGGGCGAAGTTTTAAGGAACTGTCGGACGAGACAGGCGTGAGCGTGAATACGCTGCTGTCGCGGAAGAGGTATGCGGTGCTGTTTCTGCGGGAGCGGTTGCAGGAACTGGATGAGGATTTTGAGAAGCAGTGATATTGAGAAGCAATGGTTTGGGAAGTACCGGATTTGGTGAGTACGAGATTTTGGAAGTGAGGATGAGATGAGAAGTTTTCGAATGTTCAAGGTGTTGAAGATCATCGTGCTGGTGGCGCTGGCGCTGACGGTGTTCGGATTTTTGACGGAGCACTTGTGGAACTGGCTGATGCCGGCGATCTTCGGGCTGAAGACGATTACGTTCGTGCAGGCGCTGGGACTGGTGGTGCTGAGCAAGATTCTGCTGGGCGGATTTCACAAGCATGCGGGCGGCGGGCCGCGGGGATGGAAGCGTGAGATGGGAGAGCGTTGGGCGCGGATGACTCCTGAGGAGCGTGAGAAGTTTCGGGAAGGGATGAAAGGACGGCGCGGCTGCTGGCCGGGCGGTGAGGGTTGGGATGCGCGTCGCGGGGGCTGGGGTCCTCGGCCGGAAGGCTGGGGAGGGCGTGGCGAGACGCCGGCCACGGAGACGAATCGCGGAGAAGGAATCTAGAGGGGGAGGGCGGAAAGGATGATGACGATGACGATGCGACTAAAGTTTGCCGGCACTTCTGCCGATGAGAGCTTCACCGATATTTTTTGGAAACCATTAAACCTGACGGGTCGGGACAACGTACTAGAAGACAGAACCATGGCACATCAGGAAGTACGCGATGCGGACGTTCGGGCTCAAGACCTGCGGACGAAGGGATTGCCGGTAATGGAGAAGACGCCGCAACGGCTTGTGGAACAAGATGCGCTGGCGGAGATGCTGGAAGAGATGTCGCTGAGTACGTTGCTCTATTACGTGCTGGCAGGAGAGGGGGCGAACAAGGATGAATCTTCATGATCCAATTCGGATGAATCCCCAGGGCGATTGGAGGCTCTGGCTGGTGATGTCGGTGATCGGGCTGGCGTATTTGTTGACGTAGTTTTGTTGGGGTGGTGGGGGTAGCAGGTTAAGTCGCTGTGGGGTAGCGCGAATGATCTGGTGAAGGGCATGGCCAGCTTGGGTCGTGGTGGGACTGAAAGATTCTTGCGAACGTTGAATCAAAAATGCGCAGTGGCACGTCTAGCA
>NZ_JBAURI010000367.1:0-1797 GCF_049581145.1 Bradyrhizobium sp. | reverse complement strand
CTTTAGTTGATCATCCCGAACAGCATTAATGCGCTCACGAATGCCTTGAGAGAACTCGCCGGCGTTGCGCAAGCCGACCTGGCGTATGAATTCCTCCAACAACGTGTCGGGTACGCGATCAAGATGTTGGGCGAAGAAGGCGCGTTCCTCGTCGTTCGGAGGAAAATACACGCGTTTGAATGCGATCGCGCGTCGGGCAAAGGCCTCGCTCGTGTCGTCCCGAAGGGACTCGAAGTGGCGCCGTTGCTCGTCGCGATATCCGTCATTACGAAATCCGAACGGGTCATTCATTGCGAGCCGTAAGGCCATTTCATATTGCCAGGGTCTCAGATCACGCCTGTTGGCAAAAATTGCCTCGGCTTGCGGCATGTAAGCCGTCAGCTGTTCGCGGCGCATTTGAATCTGCACTCTGGCCTGACTGTAGTCACCGCCGCCGGCGGCTGAGTCGCTGATCAGCACGATGACATCGTCGATGAATTTGTGCTTGTTGTTGCTGTCGAGACGTGACCAGAATCGATAAAGTTGCTGCTCGTATGGTGAATCGATGAACTGGGAAGCCACCCCAATCAGGACGTCATCCACGTATCCGTTGTTTTGAGCCTGAAGCGCGATATCGAGCGCAGCAAGGCTATTGTTCGTTTGTGCCAGCTGCTTCGCGCGTTGGGAGAGCTCGGCATTACTAACCTGGGCGAGTTTGGGCGGTGCCGCCCAGTCAATTCCATAGATCGCGGCGGCTAAATCCTGAGGTGAAAATGAGGGGCCGCCGATTTCCACCAATTGATGTGGCCCGACACCGGCATATCGCCACAAAGGCGTTGCTGGAAAGTTGATGTTGAACAGCGGCAAATAACTCAGGACGGTTTGTTGCCCGTAACGCCATGTCGCCGCGAGGCGCTCTTTGCCATCCTGCCGGACGTTGATGGTTCCAACATTGCAGCAGCCGTGGCTGGCGTATGTCGGCTTCATCAACTGCATACGGACGACAACGCCGTCGGGAATTGATTCAAGCGTCGCCTTTTTCAGGCACTGATCGGTGCGTCCGGAATGTTGCAACGGGACAGATTGCAATAATTCGTTAGCGTCGCAATCTTTAGCCTCTGCAAGTTGTGTCGATCGAATCGCTACCACGTTGCCCTGTTGATCGGTCTGGGCATGGACATATCGGTCGATGATCCGCTCGGCGAGCAGCGCGGTGCTTCCGCAGCACGGCTCGCCTGCCTCTGGGTAATCCAAAACCAGGGTAAGGGTTCGAAGGATGCGCAACTCTGCCGGGACTGGGCGGCCAGAAAGCGACGGATCAATATCCCTGCCAAGCTCATAGCGATTCCACACAGACACACAGCACCACGCCGCAAAGAACACGAATGGTGCGGCGGTCAGGCCCGGAAGTCTCCGATATCGGCCAATGACCACTATTCCGACGACGGCCGAGAACCAAATGAAAGGCAGCAATCCCGGGTAGAGAGCCTGAACCCAGATGACAACCAAACCGGTTCGCTCGCCTAACGCAGAGGTTAAGTTCGCCAGAAACGCATAGATGCCCGCAAGCGTGGCGAGACCGAGAACAAAAGCTGAGACGTGACGGATCATGCTGGTTCTTGCTGGTGGACCGGCCGCAAACTGCGCACAGGTTAGGAGGAAAACCTTTGTTGATGGTAATCTGTGGTTGTCAGATTTTTACGGATTGTTCTCCCGGACGAGAGCTTTCCAGGAAAATTCACCGCCGGACCCTTAACGCACCATTAACGCACCGATCGCCCCGGCGAAGGCGGTTCGGTGGGAGTTAAAGGTCTGTTT
>NZ_JBAURI010000366.1:0-1810 GCF_049581145.1 Bradyrhizobium sp. | reverse complement strand
TGTCCGGCGTGTGTACCAACATCGGACAAAAGTAACGGGCGGTTTCACTGCGCGCTACGATGTCCACAAGCTGGTTTGGTTCGAAATTTATGACGACGCGACTACGGCCATCACACGCGAGAAGGAGCTCAAGAAGTGGCGGCGGGATTGGAAGATCCGGCTGATCGAGGAACAGAACCCCGAATGGGTTGACCTCTATCCCGGGATATCCAAATGAGGTCTGCGGCCATGAATTCTGGGCCCGCGCATCCAAGTCGGCACGTCCCCAATTTTGACATGGACGCGGCCAACAATTTGTAATTGTCTGCTCTAAGCGGTTTGGCTGGCCGACAGCCTGAACCGAAGACGGCACCGGGAGGACGAACAACGTGAATGTCGAAAGCAAAATTGCGCGCGAGACCGTGGCCGCTCCGATTGACATCGTTCCGACCGGCGCCGCGCTTGGCGCCGAGGTGCGGGACGTCGACCTCAAGGCGATCGATGCGCGGCAATTCGCGGCGGTCAAGCACGCCTGGCATCGGCATCAGGTGCTGCTGTTCCGCGGCCAGGCGCTCGGCGACCAGGATCTCATCGCATTCAGCCGCAGATTCGGCGATCTCGACTTCGCGCCGGTGCAGGAGACCGGCCGCCGCTTCGTCGAAGGACTGCCCGAGATCTATATCGTGTCCAATGTGAAGCAGAATGGCGAGCCGATCGGCAGCCTCGGCGCCGGCGAGGCGGTGTGGCATACCGACATGTCCTATCTCGAGAAGCCGCCGATGGCGAGCATGCTCTATGCGCTCGAAGTGCCGCCCGCAGGCGGCAACACCTCATTCTGCAGCATGTACGCGATCCACGATGCGCTGCCCTCCGACCTGAAGCGGCGGATCGCCGGTCTCAAGATCAAGCATGACGGCACCTACAACAGCGGCGGTTTCCTGCGGCAGGGCGTGACTCCGAGCGACGATCCCAGGACCTCGCCCGGCGCGGTCCATCCGCTGGTCTGCACCCATCCCGACACCGGGCGGCAGATGCTCTATCTCGGCCGCCGGCGCAACGCCTATCTGGTCGGGCTCGAGCTTGCCTGTTCCGAAGCCCTGCTCGACGAGCTCTGGCGGTTGGTCGACCGCCCGGAGTTCAAATGGGAGCATGTCTGGCGGGTCGGCGATCTCGTGATGTGGGACAATCGCTGCACCATGCACCGGCGCGATCCGTTCGACGATGCGACGCGGCGTGTCATGCACCGCACCCAGATCAAGGGCAGCGCGAGCCCGGCGTGATGCGCAGGTTCGGGGCATCCAACCGGGTTCTGTCGATGCTGTGCCTGATGTACCTGATCCTCTATGTGGATCGGGTCAACATCTCCACCGCGGCGCCGCTGATCAAGGCGGAGCTCGGCCTGAGCAACACCGAGCTTGGCCTGGCGTTTTCCGCCTTCGCCTACCCTTATGCGCTGTTTCAGCTGATCGGCGGCTATTTCGGCGACAGATTCGGCGCGCGCCTGACGCTCGCAATCAGCGGCCTGATCGTGTGCCTCGCAACCGCCGCGACCGGAGCGGTCGGCGGTCTTGCCAGCCTGTTCTTTGCGCGGCTGGTGCTCGGCATCGGCGAAGGCGCGACCTTTCCGACCGCAACGCGCGCGATGGCGGTCTGGACGCCGGAGCGCAACTGGGGCTTTGCCCAGGGCATCACCCATTCCTTCGCGCGGATCGGCAATGCCCTGACGCCGCCCTTGATCGCCGTGCTGGTCGGCCTGATCTCATGGCGCGGCTCGTTCGTCGTGCTGGCGCTGTTGAGCCTGGGATGGGTGCTGGCCTGGCTGCGCTATTTC
>NZ_JBAURI010000365.1:0-18560 GCF_049581145.1 Bradyrhizobium sp. | reverse complement strand
TAGCCGGGGCACTGCTGCCCGCGACTGCACACGCCCAACAGCAGCTGCCATTGACAGACCCGCCGCCGCTGGGCTTTTCCGATGTCGAGATCAGGACCACCAAGCTTGGCGACGGCCTGTATATGCTCGAAGGCCAGGGCGGCAACATCACCGTGGCGGTCGCCAAGGATGGCATCATCATGGTCGACGCCGAATTCGCGCCGCTCCACGACAAGATCAAGGCCGCCATTTCGTCATTCTCGCAACGACCGATCAAATACCTGATCGACACCCACTTCCACGGAGATCACAGCGGCGGCAACGAACGCTTCGCCAGGGACGGCGCGATCGTCGTCTCTGAGGTCAACGCGAAGAAGCGGCTCGCAGCCGGCAGCACCGACGGGCTGACCGGCATCAGGACGCCGCCGGCGCCGGCGCACGCGCTGCCGGCACAAACCTACACCGGCTCGTTGCGGATCAAGCTCGACGGCTGCATCGCCGACCTCACCCACATCGCCAATGCCTATACCGACGGCGACACCTTTGTCTGGTTCAAGACCGCAGATGTGCTCGCGACCGGCGACACCTTCACCAACGACCGCTATCCCGATATCGATTTCGCCAATGGCGGCAATATCGACGGCATGATCGCGGCGGCCGACACCTATCTCAAGCTGACCGACACCAACAGCCGGATCGTGCCGGGCCACGGACCGATCGCCGACAAGGCGGCGCTATTGGACTTCCGCACCATGCTCGGCGTCGCGCGCGATCGCATGGCGGCGCTGGTTCAGGAAGGCAAAACCGAGGACGAGGTGCTGGCGCTGAAGCCGTTCGACGATCTCGATGTCAAATGGGCGACGAGCGAACAGGCCAGCCGGAACTTTGTCCGCGTGGTCTATCGCTCGCTGGCCGAGAAGTCGCCGGGCGGCAAGCCCGACACAGGCAAGCCAGCGCCGGCGTGGATCAAGCGGGAAGTCAACAAACCTGAGGTCAAGAGGCCAGTGATCGGGCAATTCCTCCGCCGGAGCTGAACAGAATGCAAGAGCTTGTCGCCGTCGCCGCGCAGATCGCCCCCAAACTGATCGAGCGAAAGCAGACCATCGCGGTCGCCGAGTCCTCGACCGGCGGCCTGATCTCCGCAGCGCTGCTCGCGGTTCCCGGTGCGTCAGCGTATTTTCTTGGCTCGGCGGTGGTCTATACGCGAGATGCGCGCCGCATGCTGATGGAGATCCCCGATGATGCGATGAAGGGAATCCGTTCGGCGTCGGAGCCTTATGCGAAGCTGCTGGCGACGCAAATACGCGGCCGTTTTGCCAGCACTTGGGGCCTGTCGGAGACCGGCGCCACCGGACCGACCGGCAACCGTTATGGCGACGCACCCGGCCATAGCTGCATGGCGCTCGCGGGGAGCGAGACGATCGCGATCACGCTGGAGACCGGCAGCGCCGACCGCCTCGCCAACATGCAGGTGTTCGCCAGAACCGCTCTCAATCTGCTGCTGCGGAATTTGCAATAACAAGACCACCAACCGCCGCCCCGGCGTTGAGCCGGGCCCATAACCACAGGGCATTGCGAAGCACTGAGCGGCCTCACCGTCGCAGCGACAAGGGCCTGTGGTTATGGGCTCCGCCTCCGCGGGACGACGCTGTGGATGGCTCGGAGGAATCGCGACATCCTGGGCCTGCTGCGATCGGTCGCTTCGTGCATATCCTGCGAAAGACAGCGCAGACGACCATCACTTCTCGCGGAACGCGCGCATCAACTGGTCGTTCAGCGGCTTCATCAGGTAGGACAGCACGGTGCGCTCGCCGGTCTGCACGAAGGCTTCCGCCGGCATGCCCGGGATCAGCTTGACGTGACCGAGGCGAGCGATTTCGGTTCGCGGCATCGAGACGCGAATCGTGTAATAGCTCTGCCCGGTGCGCTGGTCGGTGGTGACGTCGGGCGAAACGCGACTGACGACGCCGTTCAGTTCCGGCGTGGTGCGCTGGTTGAAGGCGGATAGCCGCAACAGCGTCTTCTGGCCGACCTGCAGCTTGTCGATATCCTGCGGGTTGACCTTGGCCTCGACCTGCAGATCATCGCTCTGCGGCACGATCAGCATGATGGCGTCGCCGGCATTGATCACCCCGCCCACCGTATGCACCGTGGACTGCTCCACGACGCCGTTTTGCGGCGCGCGGATGTCGACCCGCCGCAACTGATCCTCGGCGGTGACCTTGCGCTCGATCAACTCGCCGATCTTGTCGTTGGTCTCGCGCAGATCCTTGGAGACTTCGCTGACCATGTCCTTGTCGACCTGGATGATCTGCAGCTCGGTCTCGGTGATCTTGCCCTTGGCCTGGGCCCTGGAGGCGACATATTGCGCGCGCTCGCCGTTGAGGCGAGCAGCGTCGCGCTCCAGCGTGGTCAGGCGCGAGATCTGCACCAGATGCTGGTCGTAGAGCTGGCGGACGCCGGCCAGCTCCTTTTCCACCAGAGCGATCTCCTGGTCCTTGGCATTCTGCTGCGCCGTAAGCCCGTCGATTTCCTCCTTCAACTGGGTGATGCGCTCGCGCATCTGCGCCTTCTGCCCCGTCCGGCCGTTGACGCGGACCTCGAACAGCTTGGTCTCGCTCGCCATCAGGCCGGCAACGTCGGGATCGCTGGCGCGGGACGTGAGCTGCGGCGAAAACCTGATCTTGTCGAGGCCGCGCTGCTCCGCCTCCAGCCGCGCGGCGCGCGCCATCGAGGCGTCGAGAGTCTTGGTGACGATCGCCAGATTGGCCTTGGTGACGGTGTCGTCGAGCCGCACCACGACGTCGCCGGCCTTGACCACGTCGCCATCGCGCGCGAGCAGTTCGCCGACCACGCCGCCGGTCGGATGCTGCACCTTCTTGACACTGGATTCGACGACGATCTGTCCCGGCGCGATCAGCGCGCCCGAGATCTCCATGGTCGAGGCCCAGCCGCCGAAGCCGCCGGCAAGAACGATGACCATGGCCAGACCGATGATCAAATGCAGCCGGATCGAGCGCCGCGCGCCCCGCAGGTCGCTGCCGCTCAGCAGCAGGCTCTTGAACCGACCTATCCGGCTCTTGACCTGATCCAGGAGGTAGCGCGCGGCCATGTTCATGGTGAGGTTCATGACTTGGCAACTCCCGAGTCCGAGACGATCTTGATCGGCGCGGGCGCGGTAACCCGCGGCTGCAGCACCTGCGCCAGCACGGTTTCCTTGGGCCCGAACGCCTGCATGCGGCCGTCCTTCAGCACCAGGATCTGGTCGACCCCCTCGATCCCGATCGGCCGGTGCGCGACCACCACGACGATGGCGCCGCGCTCGCGCGCGCCGCGCACCGCGCGCGTCAGGGCCTCGTCACCCTCGGTGTCGAGATTGGAATTGGGCTCGTCGAGCACGATCAGGAACGGATCGCCATAGAGCGCGCGCGCCAACGCCAGGCGTTGCGCCTGCCCCGCCGACAGCGCGGTGCCCTGTTCGCCGACTTCGGTGTTATAGCCGTCGCGCATCTTGACGATCATGTCATGGACGCCGGCTTCCTTGGCTGCGGCGATGATGCCGTCGGGCTTGGCCTCCGGATCGAACCGACTGACGTTCTGCGCGACCGTGCCGGCGAACAATTCGACATCCTGCGGCAGATAGCCGACATGACGGCCGAGCAGGTCCGACGACCATTGATCGAGCGCCGCGCCATCGAGCCGTACCTTGCCGCGGACCGGCTGCCAGACGCCGACCAGCGCCCGCACCAGCGAGGACTTGCCTGATCCGCTCGGCCCGATGACGCCCAGGCCGCTGCCGGCGGAGAGCGCGAACGTCACGTCCTGCACGATGACCTTCTGGTCGCCCGGCGCCACGATGGCGAGGCCCTCGACCGACAGCTGGCTCGACGGACTCTGCAGCAGGGTCGGCGTGGCCTTCACCGGCATCTGTTCCAGGAGCCGGTTGAGGCGATGCCAGCTCTGCCGCGCAGCGACAAAGCTCTTCCAGTGCGCGATCGCGAGATCGACCGGCGCCAGCGCCCGAGCGCTCAGGATCGAACCGGCGATGATGATGCCGGCGGTCGCCTCCTGGTGGATCACGAGGTAGGCGCCGACGCCGAGCACCGCCGACTGCAGCATCATGCGCAGGACTTTTGCGATCGCGCCGAGACCGCCGGCGACGTCGCTAGCACGCTGGTTGCCGGCGAGATATTTCTCGTTGGCGTCGCTCCAGCGTTTGGTCAGCCGGCCCGACATCCCCATCGCAACCAGTACTTCGGCGTTGCGCCGGCTGGCCGCGGCGAGATCGTTGCGGCGCGAGGCGAGTCCGATCGCCTGGCGCGCCGGCTGCCGCGACATGTATTCGGTGATCAGCGTCAGGCTCACCAGGATGATGGCGCCGGCCAGCGCGGTGACACCGATCAGCACATGGAAGGCGAAACAGATCGCCAGATAAAACGGCAGCCACGGCAGGTCGAAGAATGCGCTCGGTCCCATGCCGCCGAGAAACGAACGGACATTGTCGAGATCGCGCAACGGCTGCAGCCCCTCGTTGCGCCCGCCGATCATCAAGGGCAGCCGCACGATGGTGTCGAAAACCCGCGCATTGAGGGCCTCGTCGAGCGCGGTCCCGACCCGGCCGAGGATGCGGCTGCGGATCACGTCGAGCACGCCCTGGGCCATGTAGAGTCCGGCGGCAAGCACGATCAGACCGATCAGGGTCGGCACGCTGCGGCTCGGCAGCACCCGATCATAGACCTCGAGCATGAACATCGAGCCGGTCAAATAGAGCAGATTGATGATGCAGCTCATGACGCCGACACCGATGAAGGCGCTGCGGCATGCGCCGAGTGCTTCACCCAGTTCGGAACGCCGGACAATTGGCGCGACTGCCATCAATTCCAAATCTCTTCAAAGAAGGGGCGATGCCCCCGATTCATCAGGAAATTTCAAAGACATGCAACGTCGCATATTACCTATTCCGAGCCCCATCGTGCAATGGTATCCGATTAACCTAAACGGAGTTGCCAAATGGCCAAAGGGGGCCAACCAGCGGAGCCCCCTTTTCAACCTTCAGAATATCGCGGCAGGCCGCGGTCAGAGCCGGCCGCCAGTCCGGACCAGCCGGACGACCAGCAGCAGAATGACGGCGCCGATCGCGGAATAGACAATCTCGGAAACGAGGCCGGTGCCGAGATGAAAGCCCAATCTTGGAAACAGCAGGCTGGAGATCAGCGCCCCGGCGATCCCGACCAGGATGTCGCCGAGAATGCCAAAGCCGGTGCCCTGGACGATCTTGCCGGCGAGCCAGCCCGCAACCAGACCAACGAAAAGAACGACCAGAATACCTTGATTGGATAGCTGCATGAAATCTTCCCCGGCGTCCACACGCGCAATCATTGCGCAATGGGCGGAACCCTAGCCACAAAGGCTGAAGCTGACGACCAGAAACCCCTCGATCCCGGGATTCGACGCCGGCCTGTTACGGCGCGACCACAGTCGGCGCATGCGCAGTCTCGGCGCGTTCGGCGAGGATGCATCGCGCGAGACGCGCCGGCCCGACCTGGACGTTGGGCGGCACGGCCTCGACGCAGCGCGCTTCGGCGAACGCGCAACGCGGTGCGAACGAGCAGTCGTGCGGCGCCTTGTCGAGCGAGGGCGGCGTCCCCGCGATCGTCTCGAGCCGCTGCCCGCGTTTGGCGCCGTGGACGGTGGAGGCGAGCAGACCGCGTGCGTAAGGATGAAGCGGCGCGCGCACCACGTCGCGAAGCGTGCCCTGCTCGACGATCTGGCCGGCATACATCACCGCGATCCGGTCGCAGATTTCGATCGCGACCCCGATATCGTGGGTGACGAAGATGACGGACATGCCGAATTCGCGCTGCAGCTCACGGAGCAACAGCAGGATCTGGATCTGCACGGTGGCATCGAGCGCCGTCGTCGGTTCGTCCGCGAGCAGGATCTTCGGCTTGCAGGCGAGCGCCAACGCGATCATGGCGCGCTGCCGCATGCCGCCGGACATCTCATGCGGATAGGCGTCGAGCCGCCGCTTGGCCGACGGAATGCGCACCACATCGAGCATTTCGAGCGCCCGCACACGCGCCTCGGAATGGCTCTTGCCTTCGTGGCGCATCACGGTTTCCGCGATCTGCCGGCCGATGCTGTAGACCGGATCGAGCGCGAGCGCCGGCTCCTGGAAAATCATCGAGACGGTGCGGCCCCGGAACGCCGACAGTTCCTCCTCCGTCAGCGCCAGCACGTCGCGCCCCAGGACCTTGACGCTACCCGAGATCAGCGTGCGCTTCTTCGGCAACAGCCGCATCAAGGCCCGCAAGGTGACGCTCTTGCCGGACCCGGACTCGCCAAGCAGGCCAAGCACTTCGCCATCGGCCAGTGAGAGGCTGAGATCGTTCACGGCATAGACCGTGCGCTCGCCGGTGAAGCGAATGTTGAGGCCGGAGATCTCGACGAGAGGGTTCATGCCGGCTCTGGGACCTTGTCGTGGAAGTCGGTGGCGCGCTGGAACGCGGCGCCGATCGTGAGCAGGGTCGATTCGTCAAAGGAGCGGCCGATCAGCTGCATGCCGACGGGAAGGCCGGCCCTGGTGAAGCCCGCAGGTACCGCCAGCGACGGCAGCCCGAGATAGTTGATCGGACGGGTGAACCGGGTCAGGCGCTGGATCACCGCTTCGGCGCCGGGACCATTGCCGACATCGCTCTCGGCGAGCGTTGGAGCAGCGACCGGCGCGACCGGCGCCAGCACGGCATCGACGCCGCTGGTTGCCGCGACATGCCCAGCGAGCGCAGGCCCACGCCAGCGCAACGCCTCCAGATAGGTCACGCCGGGGATTGCGAGCCCGTTCTGCAGCCGCATCAGCACCTGTGGGCCGTAATCCTGCGGCCGCTCGATCAGCCAGCGCTTGTGAAAGGCGGCCGCCTCGACCGCGAGGACGAGCTGGCAGGCGGCGGACAGCTGACGCTGATCGGGCAATTCGATGCGAACGATATCGGCGCCCTCGCGCTTCAGCACCGCGATGGTGTCGTCGAGAATGCGGGCCACCTCGGAATCGAGATCCTCGACATAGAACGAGGTGGGCACGCCGATCTTGAGGCCCTTGATCGAGGCCGCAGTCGCGGCGACGTAATCACCAACCGGAGCGTGGCTCGCCGTGAGATCTTCGGGATCCGAGCCCGCCATCAGGCCAAGCAGCAGCGCGCAATCCTCGGCGGTGCGCGCCAATGGTCCCACGGTGTCGAGCGATTGCGACAGCGGCATCGCGCCGGCGCGGCTGACGCGGCCATAGGTCGTCTTCAAGCCGGTGACGCCGCAGAAATGCGCGGGCATCCGGATCGAGCCGCCGGTATCCGAGCCGAGCGCCGCGAAGGTCAGGCGTGCCGCGACCGCCGCGCCCGAGCCCGACGACGAGCCGCCGGTGATGTGATCGACATGCCAGGGATTGTGGACCGCGCCATAGTGGCTGTTGTGGCCGGTCGGCCCATAGGCGAACTCCACCATCTGAAGCGCGCCAAGACGGATCGAGCCCGCATCCTTCAGGCGCTGCAGCGCGGTCGAAGTAGTGGCGGGGACGAAATCGCGCCGGATCCGGGAACCGCAGGTCACGACCTTGCCCGCGTCGTAATACATGTCCTTGTGCGCCAGCGGCACGCCGTGCAGGGCTCCGCGATCTTCGCCCCTGGCAAGCGCCGCGTCGGCTGCCCCGGCCGCTTTCAGCGCGGCCTCCGCTTCGATGGTCATGAAGGCATTCAGTTTCGGCTGCCACTGCGCGATGCGATGCAGGCACGACCGGGTCGCTTCGTGGGAGGACAGCCGCTTCTCCGCGATCGCCTGAGCGACCGCGGTCAAGGTCATCAAGGCCGGTTCGGTGCTGCTCATTTCGAGACCTTCATGGTTTGCGCCAGCAGGAAGCTCGCCGGCTCCAGGTCGAACGGCAGCGTGCCGGCAATCGGCGCAAAGCCCTCGAAGGCGGGCCCGATGGAGCCCGCGACGCGCGCGGCGATCTCCGCGTCGATGGTCACGCCCGCGGTCTCGGCGATCGCCTTGATTTCTTTTGCGCTGGGTTTTGTCATGAGCCTCTCATTTCGCCGGTCATTGCGCCGCCGGCGCCCGGCTATGGCCTGAGCCCGGAATCGCCATATAGCACGCGGCCTGATGACCCATTGTACCGAGCGCGGTGAGTTTGGGAGTAGCTTTTGCGCAGAGCGGCTCCGCGAAAGAACAGCGCGTGTGAAACCGGCAGCCGGACGGCGGATCGATCGGGTTGGGCGGATCGCCAGAGATCGGCGGCGTTTGGGTACGGTTGTCGGGATCGGACGACGGCATCGCGGCGAGCAACGCCCGCGTATAGGGATGCGCCGGAGCGTCCCACACCTCGTCCACCGGACCGAGTTCCACGACCTCGCCTAGATACATCACCAGCACGCGGTCCGAGATGTAGCGCACCACGTTGAGGTCGTGGCTGATGAAGAGATAGGTCAGGCCAAACTCGCGCTTGAGGTCGCTCAGCAGATTGAGCACCTGGGCCTCGACCGATTTATCCAGTGCGGAAACCGCCTCGTCGAGGATCACGAGCCGCGGCGACAGCGCCAGCGCGCGCGCGATGTTGACACGCTGGCGCTGGCCGCCGGAGATTTCATGCGGGTAGCGATCGGCGAAAGTCTCCGGGCGCAAGCCGACCTTGCCGAGCAGCTCCCGCGCCAGTGCGCGGGCGCGCGAATCCGCCATGCCATGCACTTTCGGCCCGAAGGCGATGGATTCCTCCACCGTGAGGCGCGGATTGAGCGAGGCGTAACTGTCCTGGAACACCATCTGCATGCCGCGCCGCAACTCGCGCAACGACAGCGCCTCGCCGACCTGCATGCCGTCATAGACGATGTCACCGGCATCGCGCGCCATCAGATGCATCAGCAGCCGCGCCGTGGTCGACTTGCCGCAGCCGGACTCGCCGACAATCCCGACGGTCTCGCCCTTCAGGATCGCAAACGACACATCATCGACCGCGCGCACGGTCTTGCGTGCGCCGAACGCACCGCCGCGCACCGGGAAATGCTTGGTCAGCCCGGTCACCTGAAGCAGCGGCTGCGCCACGCCGCCGCGATCCTCGACCGGTTCGAGCTTCTCCACCACGGCAGTCATCGCTTTCATCGGCATCAGTTCCGGATATCCATCGCGCTGCGCAGGCCGTCGCTCAAGAGGTTGAAGCCGATCGACACCGCGAAGATCATGGCGCCGGGCAGCGCCGCGACCCAGGGATTGACGTAGATCGCGGTGCGCAGCGTGTTCAGCATCAGGCCCCATTCCGGCTCCGGCGGTTTGGTGCCTAGCCCGAGGAAGGACAATCCGGCCGCGAGAATCATCGACACCGAAATCAGGCCGGTGGCGTAGACGAAGATCGGGCCCAGCACATTGCCCAGAATATGCACGCGCATGATGGTGAAGGGCCCGGCGCCGGAGGCGCGGGCGGCTTCGACGAAATCCATGTTGCGCACGCCAGTGGTAACGCTTTCGGCGACGCGGGTGATCTGCGGCACGAAGATGATGGTCAGCGAAACGATGGAGTTGATGATGCCGGCGCCGAGCGCCCCGGAAATCGCTATCGCAAGCAGCACCGACGGAAAGGCGTAGAACACGTCGACCGTCCGCATGATCGCGGTATTGACCTTGCCGCCGACATAGCCCGCGACCACGCCGAGCGAGCTGCCGATGGCGAAAGCGAGCAGCACCGGCAAAATGCCGATGGTCAAGGACAATCGGCCGCCATAGATCAACCGCGCCAGCATGTCGCGGCCGAGTTCGTCGGTGCCGAGCGGATAGCCTGATGTGCCGATATGGCGCAGGCGCCGGATCATCGAGCCCTGATAGGGATCGGCCAGGCCGAGCCATGGCGCGACCAGAGCCGACAGGAAGATGGCGATGAGGACCAGTACGCAGGCCATGGTGACCCTGTCGCGCAGGATGCGGCGGCCGACGGTCGCCCAATAGCCGCGCGCGTTCGCCGCCGGCGCCGCCTGCAGCGCCGGTTCGGAGATCGCGCCGATCGGGGTGATACTCACGCGTCTAGCCTCGCTTGATGCGCGGATCGATCGCGGCCTGCGCGATGTCGACCAGGAGATTGAGGATCACGAAAAACAGCGCCAGCACCAGGATCGTGCCCTGCAGCAGCGGCAGGTCGCGCTGGAAGATCGCGGAATTGAGCAGCAGTCCCGATCCCGGCCACGAGAACACGGTCTCGATCAGGATCGAGCCGCCAAGCATATAGCCGAGCTGCAGCCCCATCACCGCAAGCGCGGTCGGCGCCGCATTCTTGACGACGTGGCGGAACACCAGGGTTTCACGCAGGCCCTTGGCGCGCAGCGCCTCGACAAAATCCTGGCTCAGGATATCGCCGGTCAGCGCCCGCACGGTGCGAGTGACGATGCCCATCGGAATTACCGAGGTGGTGATCGCCGGCAGGATCAGATAGCGCAGATGCTGCCAGTCCCAGTCCCAGGCGCTGGAGCCGCCTGGGCCGGCGCCGACCGCGGGCAGCCAGTTCAATTCCACCGAGAAGATGATGACGAGCACCATGCCGAGCCAGTAGTGCGGCACGGAGACGCCGGCAATCGCGATCGAGGTCGCAAGCTTGTCGACCCAGGTGTCGCGAAAATAGCCGGCGATCAGGCCGAACAGCAGGCCGAAGGAAAAGCCGATGCTGGCCGCCGCAATCGCCAGCGTCACGGTGTTGCCGACCGCGCGCAGGACTTCGGACAGCACCGGTCGTCCGGTCGCGATCGAATTGCCGAGATCGCCATGGATCGCGCGCCACAGCCACAGGCCGAACTGCACCGGCAGCGGCCGGTCGAAACCATAGATGGTGCGCAGTTGGGCCGCGAGCTCCTGGGATGCGTCCGCCGGCAGCACCGCAGCCAAGGGATCGCCGGGCGTGATGTGCACCAGCAGGAAGCACACCAGCGCCACGCTGAGGATGATCGGGATCACATAGATCAAGCGCCTGGCAACGTAAGCGAGCACGGATCACCTTCGTTCAATCGGCAGTCCCAGACTTGTTCACGAGCTGCAACTGCCTCTTATTTCGTCACGCCCGGTCGTGTCCGGGCATCAACATCTGTTTCCGGTCGAGGCGTTGATCGCCGGGACATTCAGATGACGGTGAAACCGTCAAGACGCCGTCGTACGCCAGCGAGCGCTAGGGCGTCATCGTGATCGACGAGAAATCCACGAACCAGCTCTTCGGCTGCACGAAGCCGTGGATCTTCGGACTCATGGCGCGCGGCGCCACGTCGTGGGCGACGTAGAGGAATGCCGCGTCGTCGACCGAAGCCGCGTGCAGTTCGGCCAGCACCGCGTCTCGAGCGGCCGGATCGAAGGTCTGCCGTGCCTTGGTGACCAGCGCATCGAACTTCGGATTGTTGATGTAGCCCCAATTGTTCGAGACCGGAGGCGCCATCGAGGATTGCAGGAAACGCACCAGCGCGAAGAACGGATCCATCGCCGCATAGGTCACATTGACCGCATTGGACCCGTTGGCGGAAGGATCCTTCGCGCCACGCCGCCAGTTGTTGAGCAGCGTGTTCCACTCGATGACATCGAGCTGCACGTCGAAATAACATTCGGCGAGCGCCTGCTGCAGATATTCGTTCATCGGCAACGGCATCATCTGACCCGAGCCCGAGGCCGAAGTCTGGACCTTGACCGAAAGATGCTTGTTCGGGCCGTAGCCTGCTTCCTGCATCAGTTTCTGCGCCGCCGGCTTGTCGTATTTGATCTGGAAGGTCGGGTTTCCCCGCCAGGGATGGCCTGGCTCGAAAGTACCGGTCGCCGGCACCATCAGACCGCCAAGCAGGCCGTCCTTGAGGCCTTCGCGATCGATACAGAGATTCGCGGCCTTGCGGACACGGATGTCGTTCCAGGGCGAGCCCTCCGCGCGCGAGAATTGCCACGGCCAGACATGGGGCTCCTCATTGCTGTAAAGCACAAAGCCGCGTCGCTTGATTTCGGCGAGCGCGTCGGGCGCAGGCGCTTCGATCCAGTTGACCTGTCCGGACAGCAATGCGGCGGTGCGCGCATTCGCTTCCGGCATCGGCAACAACACCATCCTGTCGACATGGGGAATGCGCGCCTTGTCCCAGTAATCTTCGTTCTTGACGAGTTCGAGCCTCTCGCGCGGCGTGAAGCTCGACATCTTCCAGGGGCCGGTTCCGGAAGCGTCGCGAGCGAACGCGTCCCAGGCGGCACGCGATTTCGCCTGGGCATCGGCACCGGACGCAGCGTCGTAGAACTTCTGCCACTTCGCAGGACTCGCCATGAATAAATTGGTGAGGTTGAACGGGAGGAAGCTGTCCGGCTCTTTTGTGGTGAGTTCCACGGTGAGGTCGTCGATCTTGCGCGCCGAAATCAGCGTCGGCATCCGCGATGCGGTCAGGCCCACCTGGCTCGGGTCGAATTGCGGCGCGTCCTGCTTCAGGACCTTGTCGACGTTCCAGACCACCGCGTCGGCGTTGAAGGGCGCGCCGTCGTGAAATCTGACGTTCGCGCGCAGCTTGAACAGCCATTTCGTGTGATCGTCATCATTGACCTTCCATTCGGTCGCGAGCCCCGGGATCAGCGCACTCGCCTTGTCGGCGGACGAGAGATCCCACATCGTCAGCGCGTCATACATGGTGAGACCGGTGAAGCGGTTGCCCTCAAAACCCTGATCGGGCTGCCCGACCGTGCGCGGAATATCGGCAGCGGTCATGCCGATGCGCAACACGGTTTCGGCACGGGCGCGAAGCGGCAGACCTGTCGCCGCCATCAGCAGCAACCCGACGACGGCCCGCAGCATGCTGCTCTTTCCGGATCTTTCCAAACGCATCGTCACAAGTTCCTCTCGGCCTCACTGGCTAATTCTTATGCAGCCGTATGCAACGGCTGTGCCAATGATGACCTGCTGAAATCGTTTACCTTTGCGATCACAACTCTTTGTGCCCACCCGGGAATGACAGTCAGGTTGCCCAATCTGGCATCAAGCTTGCTTCTAAGGGTTTCGAATTACCGTCCATCAAGACACCGTCCAACCGGAGCTATTTCATGCGCTTCCGAATTTCGATGCTTCTTGCCTGCCTCGCGCTCGTTCTGCCCGCGGCCTCCGCGCAGGCCGAGACCGTGGTGCGCTATGGCATCTCGATGGCGGATATCCCGCTGACCACGGGTCAGCCGGATCGCGGCGCCGGCGCCTACCAGTTCACCGGCTATACGATCTACGATCCCCTGATCTCATGGGACATGAGCGTCGCCGATCGGCCGGGCAAACTGGTGCCGGGACTTGCGACCGAATGGAAGGTCGATGACAACGACAAGACGAAGTGGCGCTTCACCTTGCGCAAGGGCGTCAAATTCCACGATGGCAGCGACTTCAATGCCGATGCGGTGATCTGGAACCTCGACAAGGTCTTGAACGACAAGGCGCCGCAATTCGACAAGCGCCAGAGCGCGCAGGTCAAGACCCGCCTGCCTTCGGTCGCGAGCTATGCCAAGATCGACGATTATACGGTCGAGATCACGACCAAGAACGTCGACTCCTTTTTTCCCTATCAGATGCTGTGGTTCTTGATTTCGAGCCCAGCGCAATATGAAAAGCTCGGCCGGGATTGGGACAAGTTCGCGAGCCAGCCGTCCGGCACCGGCCCGTTCAAGCTGACCAAACTGGTGCCGCGCGAACTCGCCGAACTGACCAGGAACGCCGATTACTGGGACAAGAACCGGATTCCAAAAGTCGACAAGCTGATCCTGATCCCGATGCCGGAAGCGCTGGCGCGCACCAACGCGCTGCTCGCGGGCCAGGTCGACCTGATCGAGACGCCGGCGCCCGATGCCGTGCCCCAATTGAAAGCAGCGGGCATGCGGATCGTCGACAACATCACCCCGCATGTCTGGAACTATCATCTGAGCGTGCTGCCGGGATCGCCCTGGACCGACATCCGCCTTCGCAAGGCGCTCAATCTGGCGATCGACCGCGATGCGGTGGTCGGCCTGATGAACGGTCTCGCCAAACCGGCCAAGGGCCAGGTCGATCCATCGAGTCCGTGGTTCGGCAAGCCGACCTTCGACATCAAATACGATCCGGCGGAGGCCAAGAAGCTGGTGGAGGAAGCCGGCTACTCCAAGGAGCATCCGCTCAAGACCACCTTCATCATCGCGCAAGGCGGCACCGGGCAGATGCTGTCGCTGCCGATGAACGAATTCCTGCAGCAGAGCTTCAAGGAAATCGGCATCGATATCGACTTCAAGGTGGTCGAGTTAGAGACGCTCTACACGCATTGGCGCAAGGGCGCGGCCGACGAGATGAATGCCGGCATCACCGCCAACAACATCGCCTATGTCACCTCGGATCCGCTCTACGCCATCATCCGCTTCTTCGCGTCCGACCAGATCGCGCCGACGGGCGTCAACTGGGGCGGCTACAAGAACCCGAAGGTCGACGCCCTGATCAACGAGGCCAAGCAGACCTTTGATCCCGCCAAGCAGGACGCGCTGATCGCGCAGGCGCACGCCCTGGTCGTCGACGACGCCGCCCTGGTGTGGGTGGTGCACGACACCAATCCGCATGCGCTGTCGCCCAGGATCAAGCAATTCGTGCAGGCTCAGCACTGGTTCCAGGACCTGACCACCATCGGAGTGGAATGATTGTGCGCAGCTATTCTGCCGTCGCGCCCTACTTCGTCAGCAACGCATAGGCGCCGTTCCAGTCCTCCGGCGGCGGATCGCTCTGATAGCCGCGGATGCGCGCCTCGTAGAGACGATAGAGCGACGCCAGCACGTGCGCCTCATCGGTCCGGCGCCCCCGTTCGATGGCCGCCAGCGCGCCATCCCAGTCGCGATTGCGGTAACAGGCCAGCATTTCGATCGTGAGATTGCGCAGCCGCTGGAAACGTTCGGATTGCGCGGTGTCCTCGCGGCCGGCGATGGCATAGATCACCTCCGGCTCTTTCTTGCCCTTGACCATGATGAAGTCGAGCTCGAGAATTGCGAACTTGTCCTTGACCGCGAGGGCGGTCCTGGAGCCGACGATGATCGGAAAGCCGTACTCCTTGCTCTGCCCCTCCAGCCGCGAGGCCAGGTTGACGCTGTCGCCAAGCACCGAATAGTCGAAGCGCAGGTCGGATCCCATATTGCCGACCACGCAGGTGCCGGTATTAAGGCCGACGCCGATATTGAGCGGAAGGTAGACGTGGCCGCCCTGCTTCGCCTCGAGCTCGCGCTCTTTGTTCACCTCTTCGATCCGATCGAGCATGTCGACCGCGGCCGCGCAGGCGTTGAGCTGATGCTCCGTGTCGTCGAGCGGCGCGTTCCAGAACGCCATGATGGCGTCGCCCATGTATTTGTCGATGGTGCCCTTGCGCGCCAGGATGGCGTTGGTCAATGGCGTCAGGAAGCGGTTCATCAGCCGGGTCAGGCCCTGCGGATCGTGCTTGTAGGTCTCCGAGATCGAGGTGAAGCCGCGGACATCGGAGAACATGATGGTCATCTCGCGCTCCTCGCCGCCGAGCACGAGCTTTTCCGGCGACTGCGCGAGCTGAGCGACCAGGGCCGGCGACAGATATTGACCGAATGCCGAGCGAATCTGCCGCCGTTGCGCCTGCTCGCGGACGAAGCTGGTGAAGATCAGGGTCAGATAGATCGCGGTGGTCGACAACAACGGGTAGGTAAAATCGATCAGCAGGCGCTGTCGTGTGTAGAAATACCAGGACACCCCGATCAGAACCGATGCGAACAGCGCGCCGACCACAACCAGCGTGACCGGCCCGAGCCCCGGAGCGAACATGATCACCAGGGCTCCGAGCAGCAGCGCAACGCCGATTTCGAGGACCAGGCCGTAGGAAGGCCGCGACAGCAGCGATCTGGTCAACGCGGCTTCAAGCACCTGGGCGTGGACTTCAACTCCCGGCATCGTCGGCGATACTGGCGTCGTCTTGATATCGTTGAGCCCGACCGCCGATGTCCCGATCAGCACCAGCTTGCCCTGGATCCTTTCGGACGGAACGCTTCCATCGAGCACGTCGGCGGCCGAAACATAGATCGAGGGATCCTGATGGGCAAAATGGATCCAAAGTTGGCCGTTACGATCGGTTGGAAGCTCCAGTCCTCTGAGGGCCACGCTCGTGATGCCCTCCTTTCCGGATTTGATAATGATGGTCGGAGTGCCAGTCACCAGCCGCAATATCTCGAAGCTCAGCGATGGCATGGTCGCATCCTGGGCCCGCATCATCATTGGAACCCGCCGGATGATGCCGTCGCGCTCGGGCTTGATCGTGATCAGGCCACGCCCTGCGGCCGCCTCTTCGAGGAAATGGACATTGCGCAAGAGGCCCGGGAAATCGAACAGGAAGCGCTGTGGATCCTCGCCCAGCATCGCAAATCCCGTCAGCGGCAGCGTTTTGTCGAATTCAGCCTCGACGCTGGACAGACCGGTTTCGCCTAATACCACCCGCGAGCGCTTTATGGCTTCCGCGAGAATTTGATCGTTGCTCGGCAGCGCGCGCAACTTGGCGCGGGTTACCTCATCGAGATATCGCATCGAGTCGGCAACGATGTCGGGGTTGAGCCTGTCAGGCTCGGCGAATACGACGTCGAAAGCGATCACGACGGCGCCGAGCCTGGTCAGGTTGACGATCATGTCCGCGATCCGCGTCCGCGACCACGGCCACTGGCCCAGTTTGGCCAGGCTTTGTTCGTCGATATCGACGATGGTGACGGGCCTCATCGTCTTCACCCGCGGGGCGATGACCTGGAAGTTGTCGAAGGTCCGGACGCGAAGTTCTTCGACCGGAGCCGGATCGAGAATGCGCAGTGCGGCGAAACCGACCAGCAGCACGAGGCAGATCAGCCGCGCATAGCCGAACCTTCGCGCAAACCACCGTCGCAATGTGCTGAGACGCTTCATGCTGGTTGGATGTTACGCACTTGCTGGTGTTGCGCACTTGGCGCGCCGATCCGAGAAAAGCTGGAACTGGCATTACCATATCCGGGAGTACCTCGATATTTGCAAGGCAAAACAGCACCTCGCGGCACCGCGTCGCCGCTGCAATTTGGCGCGCGGCAACGTCGGCCAAGGACCGGCTAAACCAGATGGAAGTCGTGCGGATGCGCTGTGAGCTGCGCGACGGTGACGCCCGCCAGCATGATCTTGGCGTGAGCCGCATCCGTGATGATCGTGTCGTGACCGGAATTGGCCGACTGGGCACTGGACAGGATGGCAGCCACATTCGCGAACAGCGTGTGGTCGATGTCGATCGTATCGTGGCGCACGTCGAAATCGCCGATGGTGGCGCTGTCGAAATTGGGTTTGAAAACGAAGGTGTCGTTGCCGCCATTGCCGAAGACCGTCACGCCGCCGCCGACGTGGACGAAGGTGTCGTTCCCGGCGCTGCCGTTGACGACGCCGGCCTCGCCCGACCCGCTCAACGTCGTATGGAAATCAGAGCTGGTGAAATTGCCGCGAGCGGAGCCGTTGTTGGACAGCTGCGATCTGTCCGGGATCGTCGGATGGCCGTTCGGGTCTTCCTGCACCGTGCCGGCCGAGATCGTGCTGGTCTCATGCTGGCCGTTGCCGTCGGTGTACGAGACCACCACCTGCAGCTTCTCGCCTTCGTCCCTCTCACTTGGCGTATAGCTGTCGTTCGAGCCGTTCTGCACCGCAGTCCAGTGTTTGCCGTCGGTCGAAGTCTCGAATTCGTACGTCGCACCCGTCACCGGCTGGCCGCCGTCCGTGATCGAGGCCGTCAATTTGACATTCTCGGCCGCATTGCCGTGGGAATTGAGCCCGCTGAGCACGCCGGGCGTTTCGGTGACGTCGGTGCCGCCCGAGCCATCGCTGGACGCGCTCCAGCTTGAGCCGAGATAGTCGCCGGTGAGCTTGATGTTCGCGACGTCGACCCCCTTGACGAAGACTTCGAGGGTTCCTCCGGAGGTGTCTCCCCTGTAAACGAACGTCGGATCCAATCCATAGGCAATGTCGCCGAGATCGAGCTTGTTGTCGTCGAGACCGGTAATCGTGCCGGAGAACGTTTCAGCGTCATCCAGCTTGAGGGTACCGGTCGAGCCGGCCGCGAAGCTGACGATGGCGGCGGAATAGGCGCCTGACGCGCTGTCGCCCAATTCGAGGAACGAGGCGCCGACGATCTCGGCAGTCCCCGAGAGGGTGCCGTCGATGATGAGCCGGCCGCCATCGACCTCCAACGTTCCACCCGCATTATTGGCGAAACTGGAGGCGGAATCGATCGTCAGCGTGCCGCTCGTGACCTCGAACGTCCCGCAATTCGTGATGGCGACGCCACGGAGCGCGCTGATTCCGCTGGCATCGAAGATGCCTGCAATATCGATCACGGCGCCGCCGATGGTGGAATCCGCGAGGTCGATAGTCGATCCAGCGGTATCCGATATTGTGCCGTGGAGATTGAGGACAAACGTCGAGGCCAGATCGAGTGTCCCGCCGCCGATCGCATCCAACACGCCGGCGTTCGTCATCAGTTCACCGGTGATGTCGAGCTGACCTCCATCGGCTTCCAGCGCGCCAAAATTAGCGAGCGTGAATGGCAGATCGGAAG
>NZ_JBAURI010000364.1:0-7949 GCF_049581145.1 Bradyrhizobium sp. | reverse complement strand
GTAGCCGACCGTCTCCACCGCCTCCGTGATCCGCGCGCGCAGCAGCGCGCTGACCGAATTGGGATTGTTGAGCGCGCGCGAGACCGTCGCGATCGACACGCCGGCCTTCGCCGCCACGGCGCGGATTCCCTGTTTGGAAGATCGTTCGACGAAGGCGGTCATCGGGAATATGGATGTAACGTTTCATACCGTGTTTTGGCGAATAGAGATCCCTTGTAACATCAATTCGGGGCCAGCGAATAAGAATTCATCGGCCTTGACAGTGAAGGGCGGTCATCTAGTGTGTAACCGTTTTCACGGGGATGCGGCGAAGCCGCCGCACCTCATAAGAATGCGGCAAAGCCGCCCGGGTACCGCGCCCGAGAGGGAGGATGCAATGAGCGCCACGAGGTCTATGGCCCAAGTCGCTTTGTCGGCCATCGCATCGGCGGCGCTTGCGTCCGCCGCGCATGCGACTGATCTCGACTGGAAGAAATTCCAGGGTGAGACCATCAACTTCCTCGCCAACAATAATCCGGTGTCTCAGGCGCTGCTGGCGCACAAGGCCGACTTCGAAAAGCTCACCGGCATCACGCTCAAGGTCGACGGTTACCAGGAACAACAGATGCGGCAGCGTCTGGTGACCGTGATGAACGCGCACAGCGACGAGGTTGATGTCTTCATGACACTGCCCTCGCGCGAGGGCGAACAGTTCGCGGCCGCCGGCTGGTATGCCGACCTGACGCAGATGGCGAAAAGCGAAATCGCCGGCGATTATGATTATGCGGGCCTGAGCCAGGCGCTCCTGAAGGCCGGCACCTTCAGCGGCAAGCTCACCAGCACGCCCATGAATATCGAGGGGCCGATCCTGTATTACCGCACCGATATCTTCAAGAAGTGCGGCGTCGAGCAGCCGGCAACGATCAAGGATGTCGAGGCCGCGGCGAAAAAGCTGAAAGCCTGCGACAGCGGCATCACGCCTTTCGTCTCGCGCGGCCTCAAGGCCGCGCTGCCATACACCTTCTCGAACATGCTGCACAATATCGGCGGCAGCTACATGGCGGACGGCAAATCCAACCTTTGCTCGCCGCAGGGCAGGGAAGCGTTGGATACCTATAGCCGGCTGTTGCGTGACTACGGGCCGCCCGGTGTCGTCAACTACAGCTTCTACCAGATCTCGGCGCTTTATCGTTCCGGCCGCGCCGCGATGGCGTTCGAGTCCTCAAATGAATTGCGTACGGTGATGGAAGGCGGCGACCGGCTCAAGGATACCACGCTGATTCCGTTTCCCGCAGGCGAAGCCGGGCAGGTCCCGACTGCGATCGGCTGGGGCATGGCCATCTCGGCCTACAGCAAGCATCCCGATGCGGCCTGGTATTTCGTGCAGTGGGCGACGAGCCCGGCGGTGCAGAAGATGATGGCGGTGCAGGGCATCGCGCCGCCGCGTTCCGCCGTCGCCAGCGATCCGGAATACCGCAAGTGGATCGACGAAGAGCCGGTTCGCAAGGAATGGCAGGCCGCGCTTGACGTGCTGGCGGCGAAAGGGTCTTCGGAAGTCGGCTATCCCATCGTGGCCAACCCTGAATCGCGCGAATTCATCGGGCAGGCCGTGCAGGATTTGATCCTGAACCAGAAGTCCGTCGACCAGGCCTGCGCTGATGCCGACAAGGCGCTCGATGGCCTGATCGCGCAGAAGCAAAGATGACTGACGCCGCCGCCACATTGGCGCAGGATCGGCAAAGGCTGGAACTGACCGCGCTGTCGGCGCCTGCGGTCCTGTTCACGGTCGCCATGATCGCGTTTCCGCTTGCCTACACGATCTGGCTGTCGTTTCAGAGTTTTTCCTCGACGGGAAAGCAATCGTTCGCGGGGCTCGCCAATTATGCAAAGCTGATCTCGGATCACGAGTTCTGGCACGGATTGTGGGTCACCGTCGCGCTCTATGTCCTCTCGCTGGTCCTGCAGCTTGTGTTCGGCATCTGGCTGGCCCTGGTGCTGTTTCATGCCAAGCGGCTGCCCGGTATCGTGCGCTCGCTGTTCATCTCGCCGTTCATGATGCCCCCGGTGGTCGCCGGGATGATGTGGCTCGTGATCCTTGATCCCTCGCTGGGCGCGGCGAATTATGCCCTCTCCTCCCTGGGTCTGCCGCCGTCGGACTGGCTGGCGTCGCCGACCTGGGTGGTTCCGACAATTGCCATGATCGACACCTGGCAATGGACGCCCTATGTCGCTTTGATTGTGCTGGGTGGTCTGCAATCGTTGCCGCCGAGCGTCTACGAGGCGGCGCAGATCGACGGCGCTTCGCCACTGAAGACGTTTCGGCGCATCACGCTGCCTTTGCTGCTCCCGACCATCGTGACCGCGACCATCCTGCGCAGCGTCGATCTGTTGCGCTTCTTCGATATCATCTACATCACGACCCAGGGTGGCCCGGGCAATGCGTCGAACACACTCAACATCTACGGTTTCCGCGTCGGCTTCGAGTTCTTCAATATCGGCTACGCCAGCGCCTTGATGCTGACATTGACCGCCATCGTGTTCGGCGTGGTGCTGGCCTTCAACCGGCTGCGCGGCGCAGTTGCGTGGTGAGGTCAACGCGATGAGCGGCGTGCCGATCGACGAGAACTGGATTCGAAGGCTGAACACACTGCAGCTTGTCATCGCCGGGTTCATCATCATGACGCCGGTGGTCTGGATGGTGCTGTCCTCTTTCAAGCCGTCGTTCGAGGTCACAGCCTATCCGCCCACGCTGGTGTTTCCGCCGACCGGCGAGAACTACAGCACCCTGATCAAGACGACACCGTTCTTTTCCTACGCGATCAACAGCCTGATCGTGACGGTCGGTTCGGCGGGCCTTGGGCTGCTGTTTGGCGTCCCCGCGGCGTTCGCGGTATCCTGGACGCGGATTTCCTGGCCGGCGATCCTGACGCTGGCGGCCCGCATGGCGCCCGGCACCCTGTTCCTGTTGCCCTGGTACGTGATGTTCCGCCAGGTCGGCCTGATCGGATCCTACACCGCGCTGATCCTGAGCCATGCCGTCATTACGCTGCCGATCGTGATCTGGGTGTTGCTGCCTTCGTTCGACAATATTCCACGCAGTGTGTTCGAGGCGGCGCAGGTCGACGGCTGTGGCGTCACGCGGATCTTGTGGCGTATCGCGCTGCCGCTGGTCGGCTCTGGTGT
This sequence comes from Bradyrhizobium sp., assembly GCF_049581145.1. GTDB lineage: Bacteria > Pseudomonadota > Alphaproteobacteria > Rhizobiales > Xanthobacteraceae > Bradyrhizobium. The sequence continues at coordinate 4,787 of NZ_JBAURI010000364.1, read as the reverse complement.
CGCGGTTGCGGCAATCCTCGCTTTCGTGTTTTCCTGGAATTATTTCCTGTTCGCGCTGGTGCTGTCGAACGGCGATACCAAGACGCTGATAGCGGCGGCCTTCAACTTTGTCGGCGAGGGCTCGACCAATTGGGGCGTCCTGATGGCGGCCGCGACACTGATCGCGCTGCCGCCTTTGGTGCTGGCGGCGCTGGTGCAACGCTGGCTGGTCTCGGGACTGACCTTGGGTGCGGTGAAAGGCTAGGTGAAATCGATGACTGTGTCCGCGCTTTCCAATTCCATCATGAATGCCGCCGTGTTCCACGGCCACGATCGCATTACCATCGAGCGCGTGGCGATGCCCGAGGTCGCCTCCGGTGAAGTGCTGCTTCGTGTGTCGCGCACCGCGCTGTGCGGGTCCGACTTCAAGCTGTGGCACAAGGGCGCCGAGTTCACCGCGGGCCACGAGATCTTTGGCGTGGTCGAGCAGCCGGGGCACCCGATGCACGGCAAGCGCTGCGCGGTCTATATCCCCTTGCATTGCGACCGCTGTGCCGCATGCCGGCGTGGCGATACCCAGATGTGCCTGGAGATGTCGAGCCTGATCGGCTGGAACCGGCCGGGCGGTTACGCCGAATATGTGCCGGTGCCGGAAAACTGCCTGTTGCCGGTGCCGGACGACATCGAAGACAGCCTCGCGCCGCTGTTGCTCGACGTCATCGGTACCTCCGGCCACGCGGTGCGGTTTATCAGTCGGATCGTTCCGCCGCGGGACGCTGGCCCGGTGCTGGTGACGGGAGCGGGCCCGGTCGGGCTCGGCGTCGTGCTGGCGCTGAAGAGCTTTGGCTACGACGATATCCGCGTCGCCGATCCGAATGCGGCGCGGCTGAACATCGCGCAATCCTTCGGCGCCAAGCCGCATCCCGTCGGCGACGCCTCCCAGCGTTTCGCCCTGATCGTTGAATGCTCCGGCGCGCACGCCGCGCGCAATCTCGGCATCGAGGTCGTGCTGCCGCGTGGTGCGCTTGTCCTGGTTGGCGAGAACGCCGCGCCCTGGAGCATCGAAGAAGGCAAGGTGTTCCGCCGCAAGGATTTCTACATGGTCCGCACCTTCTATTTCCCTGTCGCCGATTTCATTGCCAATGTCGATCTGCTGCGCCGCTACAAGGACGCGTACCGCATCCTGGTCGATGGCGAGTTCGGGTTGCCGGAACTGCCGCAAAATTTCGCGCGTTTTGCCGCAGGCGAACTGATCAAGCCCGTGCTGGCGCTGGACTGACATGGCCTCGATCTCCATCCGCAATCTCGTCAAGCGCTACGGTCATTACACCGTGATTGCTGATCTCAATCTCGAGATCGCCGATCACGAATTCGTCGTGTTCGTCGGGCCGTCCGGCTGCGGCAAGTCGACCTTGCTGCGGATCATCGCGGGCCTCGAGCCGATCACGGCGGGCGATATCTTGATCGGCGACAAGCGGGTCAATGGCGTCCCGGCGGCGCGACGTGACATCGCGATGGTGTTTCAGGACTACGCGCTCTATCCCCATATGCGTGTCTACGACAACATGTCGTTTGCGCTGGAGCTGCGCGGGATTCCGAAGGCGGAGATCGACGCGCGAGTGAAGAAGGCGGCGGCGCTGCTCCATATCGAGCCCTATCTCGACCGCAAGCCGAAAGAACTATCCGGCGGCCAGCGCCAGCGCGTCGCCATGGGGCGGGCGATCGTGCGCGATCCGAAGGTGTTCCTGTTTGATGAGCCGCTGTCCAATCTCGACGCCAAGCTGCGTGGGCAGGTGAGGGCGGAAATCAAGGCGCTGTCGCAGGAGCTGAAGACCACGATGGTGTTCGTAACCCACGACCAGGTCGAGGCAATGACCATGGCCGATCGCATCGTCGTGCTGCAGAGCGGCAATGTGCAGCAATACGACACGCCCGAAGCGGTGTATGAGCGGCCGGCGAACCAGTTCGTCGCCGGCTTCATCGGCTCGCCGACGATGAATTTCTTTGCGGTGGAGTTGCGCGGCGATGCGGTCGTGTTCTCCCACGATGGTGCGGCGGCGCCGGTGAACGCTGTGGGTCATGCGCGATTGCGCGCCGCCGGCAAGGCCGTGCTCGGTGTCCGGCCGGAACATTTCGCCGTCATCACGGACTCGTCCGATGGCGTCACCGTCACCGTGAAGCTGGTCGAACCGCTCGGCTCCGATACGCTCGTTCATTTCGACCTGGCGGGCACCTCCGCGATCGCGCGCGTCGATCCGGCGCTGCGGCCCAAAGTCGGGGATCGACTGAAACTTGATCCGCAGCCGGGCAAGACGCACCTGTTCGATTGCAGCAATGGCGAGGTGCTGCGGTGACGCAGGCCGGTGCACCAGGCGGGGCGATCGGATTGGCCGAGTTCGCGGCGTGCGCCAACGGCACGCGGGTGATCTGCCTCGGATTGTCGGCGCTCGATCAGATCTGGCGCGTCGATGGGCTGTTCGAAGGCGGTGGTGAGAAGATCAGGAGCTTTGACTATGGGACGGCAGGCGGGGGCATGGCGGCGAACGCGGCGGTCGCTGTTGCGCGCCTCGGCGGCGCTGTCTCCTTCTGGGGACGTGGCGGCGATGACGCGGCGGGGCACGACATGCGCGCGGCGTTGTCGAATGAAGGGATCGACGTCGGGCATTTCCGGCTGTTCGGCGGTGGACGTTCATCGGTGTCCGGCGTCATCGTCGACACATCAGGCGAGCGCCAGATCGTGAATTTCCGCGGCCGCTTTCCGGCCGAAGCCGATTGGCTTGCGCTCGATGAGGTCGTCGGCGTCTCCGCTGTGCTTGCCGATCCGCGTTGGCCCGAGGGCGCTATCGCCTTGTTCGGCAAGGCGCGATCGCTGGGTATTCCAACCATCCTCGACGCTGATGTTGCCGAGGCCAGCGTGTTCGAGCAATTGCTGCCGCTCACCGATCATGCGGTGTTTTCCGAGCCGGCGCTCGCAGGCTTTGCCGGCGAGGCGAGCGACGGCGCTTTGGCGACGATCGCCCGCTTTCACTGCCGCGTCGCCGCGGTCACGCGCGGTGAGCGAGGGGTGAGTTGGTACGAAGGCGGCGCCTTGCGGACGCGCGCGGCTTATCCGGTGGAGGCTGTCGACACCACCGGGGCCGGCGACGTGTTCCACGGCGCCTACGCCCTTGCGATCGGCGGCGGTCTTGGTGGCGGTCTTGGTCGCGGTCTTGGCGTCGCGGACGCCATGTCGTTTGCCGCGGCCACCGCGGCGCTGAAATGTACGCGACCGGGCGGTCGCGCCGGGATTCCCTCGCTTGAGGATTGTCTTGCATTCATGAGGAACCAGCAATGAGAACGATTGGAAAGAACCGTGGCCTGGCGCGTCTTGCCGATAGCGACGGCCACTTTCGCATGGTCGCGCTCGATCAGCGGCCGCCGCTGTTCGATGCCATCGCGCAGGCGAAGGGAATCACGCGGGATCAGGTCGCCTTTGACGATGTGACGGCGGCCAAGCGCCTGCTGGTCGGGGCGCTGGCGCCGCATTGCAGCTCGATGCTGTTCGATCCCAATTTCGCAGTGCCGGCGGCGATCGACCTCTTACCTGCGCGATGCGGGCTGATCATGACGCTGGAGGAGCATCGCGTCGAGGAAACGCCGGGCGGGCGCAAGTCGCGTGCGATTTCGAACTGGAGCGTGGAGAAGATCCGGGCGATCGGCGGCGATGCCGTCAAGGTGCTGGCCTGGTACCGGCCGGACGCCGACGAGGCCGTCAACGCACATCAAAAGCGGTTCGTGCGCGAGATCGGCGAGGATTGCGCGCGTCACGATATTCCCTATGTGCTTGAACTTTTGGTCTATCCCTTCCTCGGCAGTGCCGGGCACACCGCCGACTATGTCGAGTCACCGGAAAAGCTGCCGTCGCTGGTGATCGAGAGCGTGCGCGAATTCGCCAGGCCGGAATATGGCGTCGACCTGATGAAGCTGGAAAGCCCGCTGGCCGCCAATTCTCTCCCGCCGCGCGATGGCAGCGCGGCGGCGCAGGCCGCGCAGCTCGAATTTGATGCGATTGGGGAGATTTGCCGGCAGCGGCGGATTCCCTGGGTGCTGCTGTCCGGCGGCGCCGCGCCGGAAAAGTTCGAGCGCGTGCTGTCCTATGCCTATGCCGCCGGTGCAGGCGGCTTTCTCGCTGGCCGCACGATCTGGTTGGACGCGGTGCGCCGGCATTTTCCGGACCGCGCGGCGGTCGCCGCGAGCTTGCGCAAAGACGGGGTTGCGGTTCTCGACCGCCTGAGCGAATTGACCAAGGCGAAAGCCGAGGCTTGGACCGCGCATTTTCCGGCGTTCGGCGAGGTCAAGCAGGAGGGCGATTTCGCGCGCGCCTATTAACCGCCGAGATAGGCTTCGCGAATCCGCGGATCGCGCGCCAGCGTCTGCGCAGACCCGGACAGCGTGATCGCACCGGTCTCCAGCACGAAGGCGCGGCTGGCGATGTCCAGAGCCATCGCCGAGTTCTGCTCCACAAGCAGCACGCCAAGACCCGTCCGCTCGTTCAGCTCGACGATCTTGTCGAACACCTGCTCGATCACGATCGGGGCGAGGCCAAGCGACGGTTCATCCAGCATCAGAAGTCTTGGCCGGCTCATCAAGGCCCGGCCGATCGCGAGCATCTGCTGTTCGCCGCCGGACAGCGACCAGCCGCGCTGTTTGATGCGTTCCTTCAGCCGCGGGAACAGCTCGAAGACCTGGGCAAGGTCGTCCTGGACCTCCTTTGTTCGGTAGCGTCGCGACGCCGTGCCGGTGAGCAGGTTTTCCCGCACGGTCAGGCC
>NZ_JBAURI010000363.1:0-8848 GCF_049581145.1 Bradyrhizobium sp. | reverse complement strand
TTATGGTGCCTTGCCGTGATCCCGAACGGCCCCGACATTCAGATGCTTTGGAGAGGTTTCGCTTTGCGTCCGGGTTGCGACCCGGAGGCGGCGATTTCTCAGTCGCTGATACGACTACTTCTTTTTCTTTGAGGTCTTCTTTGCCACCTTCTTGGTAGCTGTCTTCGCGGTCTTTTTTGCCTTCTTTGCTTTCTTGGCCATGTCGTCCTCTATAAAGATCTCGCTCAGTGAACATGCGCACGTCGTGCATCGACATGCGCAACATTGAGACAGTATCATAAAATCATAAATGCAAAATTGATAGCAGTACGTCGCGAAGCTGGTCTTGAGTCGCTCGCCGGGGGCAGTCGGTCCCGCGTCCCGCCTGCGGGGGCGCTATGCTGACGCTCCTGCGGCTGCCCTTTAACCGGTCTCGCGACCCGCGAGTGGTCTCCGCTGGCGCTCCACCCATACGCTTTATCCTTGTGATGTATTATGGGGCTCCGCCCCTCGCGCGCGCCAGGGTGAAGCGCCGGCCAATGCCGGCGCCGACTTGGGCCGTCTCCCCGGTCTTCCGTGCTTTTTCATGTTTTCCGATCTTCGAATGATCTGGCACGCGCTTGTGCAGACCCGCTCGTGCCTCGCGGCCCACGAGGGGCGGGTGATCCCCCTCGGCCCGAGTCGCCCTGGCACTTTCTACCCCCGGTCTCGCCGACGGGCAGGGGTGCAGGCGCGAGGTGCGCTCTGCACCCAAGCCCTAAAAGGAGATCAGTCATGTCGGCAAAATCCGTTGAAGCCGTTGTCGAGAGCGGGAAGGAGATTTTCATTCCGCTCAACAAGCTCAAGAAGTCGCCGAAGAATGCCCGCAAGACGCCGCACAGCGAGGCGTCTATCGAGGCCTATGCGGCCAGCATCGCCGCGAAGGGCATCCTGCAAATCTGGTCGTGGAGCCGGAGCTGGATGCGGAGGGCGCGGCCACCGGGTTCTATTTCGTCACCATCGGCGAGGGCAGGCGGCTCGCCCAGCTGCTGCGGGTGAAGCGAAAGGAAATCAAGAAGACCGAGCCGATCCGCTGCATCGTCCACACCACAAACGATCCGCACGAGATCAGCCTGGATGAGAACGTCACCCGGGAAAACATGCATCCCGCCGACCAGTTCGAGGCGTTTGCGGCCCGGTTCGGCGTCACGGCGCATGTGGTGCGGCAGCGCCTGCGCTTGGGCTCGGTCTCGCCCAAGCTGATGCAGGTCTATCGCGATGGCGGTCTGACCCTTGGTCAGTTGATGGCGTTTGCCCTCTCCGAGGATCACGCCCGGCAGGAAGCGGTCTATGGGCGGCTGGCCCATAACCGGGACGCCAGTACTATTCGCCGTTTGCTGACCGAGACCCATGTGGTGGCCACGGACCGGCGCGCGGTATTCGTTGGTGTGGAGGCCTACACCGAGGCGGGTGGCACGATCCTGCGCGACCTCTTCACCGAGGATCGCGGCGGCTATTTCGAGGATGTGGCGCTGCTTAACCGGTTGGTGACAGCAAAGCTCGGCCGCGAAGCCGATGCGTTGCGGGAGGGGGAGGGCTGGAAATGGACCGAAGTCCATCTCGATTTCCCCCACGCCCACGGCATGCGGCGGACCTACCGCATCTGGTGGAGCTTTCGGCCGAAGATCAAGCGGCCCTTGAGACAGCAAAGTCCGAAGTCGACCGTCTCGGGGAATGGCTGCAGACGGCGGACGAACTCCCCGACCACGTGGACGCGCGGTTCTGCGAGCTTGAAGCTGACATCGAGCGGCTGGAAGCCAAACGAGGCGCCTATGATCCGGATGACATGGCGCGCGGCGGTGCCTTCGTGATTCTCAATCATGACGGCATGGTTCGGATCGAGCGCGGCTTCATCCGGCCCGGGGACGAGAAGCCCCGGCCCAAGGCCGGGCAAGCGGACGAGGCTGCGGTGGCCCGCGATACCGAGGGGGGAGACAGCGAGGGACTACCGGATGAGAACGGGGACGATGAGAGCGCCACCGACGAGGACGATGAGGACCGCCCGTTGTCGGATAGTCTTGTTCGTGACCTCACGGCGCATCGCACCTTGGGGCTGCGGCTCAATCTGAGTGAGCAGCCTGAGATCGCACTCGTTGCCGCCACGCACGCGCTTGCGGCGCAAGTCTTCTATCTCGGCGCGGACACGCACGTTGTCGGCATCCAGCCGATCAAGACGGACTTGGCAGCGCACGCGGACGGGATCGAGGACACTGCGGCCGGGAAGGCGTGGGCGGATCGCCACGCCAACTGGGCGAGGCAGATGCCCCAGGAAGTCATCGCTCTGTGGACCTTCGTGGCTGAACTTGATCACGACAGCCGCATGGCCCTGTTCGCCCATTGCGTTGCCCTGACGGTCAATGCGGTGAAGCTGCCGTGGGAGCGGAAGCCGCGCGCCCTGGCAACGGCGGACAAACTGGCGGAAGCCGTGGGACTCGACATGACCGGCTACTGGCCGCCGACGGTGCGGACTTATCTCGGCCGCATCACCAAGGCGCGTATTCTCAAAGCCGTTCGGGAAGCCATTGGCGATGAGGCTGCCGACCAGATGGCGAACATGAAGAAGCAGGCCATGGCGGAAGCCGCCGAGCAACTGCTGGCCGGAATCGGATGGCTGCCTGCGCCACTGCGGACGGCGCGAGCCGCCCATAAACCCACCGAGTCCCAGCAAGCGGATGCTGTAACGGAGCCAAAGGACATCGAGGCTTACTCCGTCGCCGCCGCGTAGATGGCAGGGCCGGGATCGCCGATGCGGTCTCGGCCCTTTCCTGGATCCATCGAAAATTTCGGCCGCGCGCCCTTCGGGCGCGCGGCATCGTCATGGCCCCACCTTATCCACGGATGCCTTTCAGCAAGGCCTGGAACGATCTCCACCTGAGGCAGCTGTAGAAAGCGGCTTCGCGACCAGCGCCTTTACGGACCCGCCATGACGGCGAGGCGCGCCGATCCCGTGGGATCATTTGGTGCCATCGTGGGATCAGATCAGCGCGAAACCGGCGCCCTCGCGTTTCACCGCCGAGTTTGTCGACACAGGCGTGGCGTCATGTCTGTCACCAAGGTTGGACCCATGCTCCCCTGGGGTCTTTTTGGCCCGTCCCACAGGGAGCGCCGCGAGGCGTAGGCATGCGCCGTCATTCGCCAGGTCGCACCGTCCTTGGTCTTGATGCGTGAGCGCAGGCCTTGCTGCGATCGGCGATGCCAGGTCGTTGGGTGTCGATGTTTGCGGTGGTCATGGTGGTCTCCATCAGTTCGTTCACGGGCGCCTACCCCCGCAACCTCGGATGGACGGATCGGGCCCGAGGGCCGGCAAGGGCCTCGATCGCCTTCCCGCAACGGCTTCCTCGGCTTTTTTCCCCTGCCGCGAAGGCGCGGCATTCCTCGCGGGGCAAAAAAGCCGTCTGCCGTCGTCCTCCACTTTGCTTCGGGCCTGACGGCTGCGGGCCGATCGCTCCCCGGGCCAAGGACCGCCATCGAGGTCGCGATGGTCGCGGCCCGACGACAGAGGAAGACCACCATGGCTACCATCGGCACCTTCACCGCTTCGGACAACGGCTACACCGGATCGATCAAGACGCTCACGCTCAACGTCAAGGCCAAGTTGGTCGCGACCGAGAAGGAGAACGACAAGGCGCCCGACTTTCGCATCATCGCGGGCGCCATCGAGTGTGGGGCAGCCTGGAGGAAGACCGCGCGGGAGAGCGATCGCGAATATCTCTCGGTCAAGCTCGACGACCCCTGCTTTCCGGCTCCGATCTACGCCTCGCTGGTGAAGAGCGAAGGGGACGACAGCTTCACGCTGATCTGGTCCCGCCGCGCCGCCGAATGATCCGACGGGATCGACGGCCACGCCTCTTCGGAGGCGGGGCTTTTTCCGCGCTGATCGCCGCGACGGCGCAGAGAGGGCAGGAGTGACCTTCGGTCTGCCTGTTCATGTGATGATCGCTATGGGCTCCGCCCTCGCGCGGGCAAGGGTAAAGCACGAAGCCGTGCCGGCCGGAGCGGTGTCCCCGGTCTTCCGCGCCTCTCATTTGATCTCATGACTCTTAGAGGGCGAGGCGCGTGCAGACGCGCGCGTTTCGCGCGCCCCTTTGGGCGGGTGATCCCCTCCGCCTCCGGCCGCCCTTGCCCTTGCTACCCCGGTCTCGCCGACGGGCAGGGTTGCAGCGCGGCGCTGCGCTTCAACCTCAGCCTTAAAGGAGAAACGACATGAACGTGATGACTTTGTCGCAAGGCCAACAGCCCGTTTTCGGCAGCTTTCGCGTGGATGTATCGCGCGGCCAGCGGATTGGCCGCGTCTCTCGGAGTGGTTTGCGCGACCGGATGACGAACGTTATCTGAACCTGCCGGAGCTTTATGAGGCGGTGCGCGGCCGCGCCGAACGCGCGCAGGCGCGGACGGTGGAAAGCCGGGCGATCCGGGTCGACGCGACCCGGGAGAACTCCGAGCGACTGGCTTTGATCGTCCCGGGACGTGACGAGCCCGTGGCGCCGACTCATTGGAGCTTTGGCCAGCTGTGCACGCTGGTCGGCGCACCGACCTCTTATTTGCGGCAACTCCCTGCAGCGTTGTCAGCCATCAACCTGCAACACGGCTTGCTCTCGCATCGCGCCGAGTTCGTCAAAACCCTGGAAGCCGACGACGGACGCGTTGAGCTTCGTGCTGTCACCGGGCCGGACTATGGGCGCATCTGGGACCACGAACTCGTTGCCGCCGTCATGAAGATCGCAGGCAATGGCACCGGCGACACAAGATGGAAGGTTCCGGGAGTGCTGGATTGGTCGACCATGACCCACAATCCTTTGTGGACGTCACCAAGGACACAACGACGCTTTATGCCAGCGACCGTGACGAGTTTTTGTTTCTGGTCGACGATACCAACCCGATCGAAGCGGACGGCTCCCGGTTGGATCATCAGACATGTATTTCCGGGGATTTTACTGCTGGAACAGCGAAGTCGGCAGCAAGACGCTTGGGATTGCGAGCTTCTATCTTCGCCTATGTCCTGCGGGCCATAGGCGGAGCTATGTCCGGTGCCAGACTATGTCCCGTAAACGCGGGGGCCGGTGCTTTTCCACACAGATGCCAAGACGCCACCGTCCATAGCAGACTCCTGTTCGGGCATTTCCGCCCGAGCAGGAGTTGGTATGAACAACCAGTCATATGATGAGGCGAGGCTATTGGCTGAGGAAGCCACGGGCCCGCTTGCGCCTTCTATTCGTCAACATTTCGCGCTCATGGTCGAGCAAGGCTATAGCGGGCACACAGCTTATTTAAAAACCTATCGCGCAGTAGATTTCGACCGCTGGCTTCAGACGGTGAACATCCCACTCACCGCGGTCGATGAACGGTGTGTAGCCCTTTATCATCAAGACCGAAGCGGACATCGCCTCCGGCCGTGGCGCAACGAGCTGGGCGTCATGCGGGGCCTGCTGGTTTATCTTCGAGCGAACGGGACGATCGCGCCGTTGGCAGTGGTCTCGACCTATCCTGCCGTCGATAGAACCATCGAAGGTCTCGTGCACCATCTGCGGCACAACCGTGGCCTGGCAGCAAGAACGATCGCCCAATACGGTGATGGCGCGCGAGATTTCTTGGTCGACCGGTTCGGCACCGCGACGGTCTGCCTCGCCAAGATCACCGCCACCGACGTGATCGAGCACATACGGCGACAGGCGGCGCGCAAGTCACCTCCAACACTCAAGTCGGTCGTGACGGCATTGCGATCCTTTCTGCGTTACGCCCAGTATCTCGGCGAAGCTGAGCCGGAGCTGGTTGCCGCTGTTCCAGCGGTCGCTCGCTGGGTAACAACACCGCCGATGCCCCGCGCGATCGCGCCAGCGCACGCGCGTCAGGTTATCGCGCATTGCAGCGGTGCGAGCCGAAGAGAGCTCCGCGACCGCGCGATCCTGCTGCTACTCGCGCGCCTAGGATTACGATCCGGCGACATCGTCTACATGAAGCTCGACGATCTTGACTGGGATAATGGCTGCCTGCGGGTACGCGGCAAGGGCCGGCGCGAGTGTTTCATGCCGATGCCGCCGGATGTGGGCGAAGCCATCGCCGCTTATCTGCGCGACGGCCGTCCTGCCACTGCCGAACGGCGTCTCTTTCTGCGGCTTAAAGCACCGTTTGTCGGTCTCAGCCGGAGTCATAGCACCAGCTCGGTCGTCAAGAACGCTCTGGCTCGCGCCGGGGTCGATACGCCGCGCAAGGGCGCCCACCAGTTTCGCCACGCACTGGCGGTCAAGATGATGGAACAGGGCGCGTCGCTTCCGGAGATTGGTGAGGTTCTGCGACACCGCAGTCCCCAGGCAACCGCCATCTATGCGCGCGTGGGGATCGATGCACTGCGAGACCTTGTCGTGGCATGGCCGGGAGAAGCCGCATGAACGCGCTGCATCTCGCTTTGGTAGATTACCTTCACCTGCGCCGCTCGCTAGGATTCAAGCTTCATGACGCCGGCCTGCAACTGCCCCGCTTCGTGGATTTCCTGAACGAACGCGGAGCAGACCATATTACCATCGCGCTGGCGCTGGAGTGGGCGCAACTGTCCGATACGGTGCAGCCCAACGAGCGGGCCAGGCGGCTCGGCTATGTCCGTATGTTCGCCCGCTATCTCGGCGCGCGCGATCTCCGCACCGAGATTCCCCCGGCGCGATTGCTGCCGTACCGATGCAAGCGCGCGAAGCCCTATTTGTATAGCGATGAAGAGGTGCAACGTCTTCTGGCGGCGGCGTTGGCGATGCCGGTCGCGCGCAAGACCGCGTGCCTACGGCCGTGGATGTACCATTGCCTGTTGGGATTGCTGGCCGTCACCGGCCTGCGCATTTCCGAGGCACTGGATTTACGGATCGACGATGTCGATCTCGATACTGGGCTGCTGACCGTCCGTGATGGCAAGCTAGGCCGATCTCGCCTTGTGCCGATCCATGCCTCGACCTGCGCGGTGCTGGTCGATTATCTCGAACGCCGCGCGAGCTTCTTCGATCGCCCCGTCTCGCCGTATGTGTTCGTGCCGAACCTCGGACGGCGGATCGATACGAGCGTGGTGCACCGGGCCTTCTACGCCTTGTCCCACCGTATCGGCCTCCGTGCTCAGTTCGGCGGCCATGGTCCGAGGCTGCATGATTTCCGGCATCGCTTCGCCACGCAGGTGCTGACGCGCTGGTATGAGCAAGGCCGCGATCCGGTTCGCGACATGCCGGTGCTTTCCACCTATCTCGGTCATGTGCGCGTGGAGGATACCTACTGGTATCTCAGCCTGTCGCCGGAACTGATGACGCAAGCCATGGCCCGGCTCGAACAGCGCTGGGGAGATGCGTCATGATCGCATGTCCGACCTTCGCCACGCTGCTGGAAGGCTTCTTTACCGAGCGTCTGGTGCGGCAGCGCCGCGCCAGCCCGCACACCATCGCTTCCTATCGCGATACGTTTCGGCTGTTATTGACGTTCACACGGCAGCGCCTGCACAAGGAGCCATCGCGACTTGCGCTCGACGATATCGATGCGCCGCTAGTGGCCGCATTTCTCGACGACCTGGAAGATCAACGTCGCGTCACGGCGCGCACCCGTAACCTCCGGCTGACCGCCATTCACAGCTTTTTCCGCTATGCCGCCTATGAAGCACCGACGCATGCCGGTCAGATTCAGCGCGTCCTTGCGATCCCCGCCAAGCGGTTCGACCGGGGACTGGTGCCGTTCCTCACCCGACCCGAGGTCGATGCATTGCTCTCGGCGCCGGACCAGCGCACCTGGTCGGGACGACGCGACCATGCGTTGATTCTTCTGGCGGTGCAGACCGGGCTGCGGCTGTCGGAGTTGACCGGCTTGCAGCGCGACGACGTGCATTTGGGTGTCGGCGCCCATGTTCGTGTCCTCGGTAAGGGGCGGAAGGAACGCTGCACACCGCTCAGCAAAAGCACCCGCGCGGTTCTGACGGCGTGGATGCGCGAGCCAGCGAAGGCGACCGGGCAACCCCTGTTTCCGAACGCCAGCGGCGGAAGGCTGAGCGCGCACGGCATGCACTACATCCTTGCCAAGCACGCCGCGACCGCGAGCAAGGCATGCCCGTCGCTCGCCGACAAGCGCGTTACTCCGCATGTGCTGCGACACACCACGGCGATGGACCTGTTGCATGAAGGCGTAGAGCAGTCGGTCATCGCCCTCTGGCTTGGGCATGAGTCGGTCGAGACCACCCAGATCTACATCGAGGCCAACCTCGCGATGAAGGAGAAGATCCTCGAAAATACCATACCGCCGACCGGCATGCCTGGCCGTTACAAGCCCGAGGACACGCTACTCGCGTTCCTCAAAGGATTGTAGGTTCCAGGACTATGTCCTGAACCATGGCGGCTTTGCCTGATACTGAAGCCGCGTCGGGACATAGTCCGGCACCGGACATAGCTCCGCGCCGTCTGCATGAACCGAAATCTCTGGGGCGTGGAGAATTTCGAGCAGATCACCATTCGACATTCCAAGTTGCCGCGCAACGGTTCGCCCACGAGGTGGCACCGGCGCTGACGAGCTTTGCCGATTCCTCACCCGCGCCATTCGTCGCCGGCATCACTGCCGCCCGGCAGCGGATCGTCGCCCGCACCGACGAAGATCGTAAGAGTTTTCTGCGCAAAAACGGGTTCTCCAAATCCGAGACATCGAAAGTCATTGAAGCCGTTCTGGGCGAGGAAAATCGCAAGCCGGAGAGCATTTTTGATTTCGTGCAGGGCATCACCGCGGTTGCCCGCGGCAAGGCCCATCAGGACGCGCGCCTTGAGCTCGAGGGCAGGGCAAAGCGATTGCTGGAACGCGCCTGAAAATAAGCCGCGCAACCGGGAGC
>NZ_JBAURI010000362.1:0-2134 GCF_049581145.1 Bradyrhizobium sp. | reverse complement strand
AAGTTGAACTGGTCCGGGTCCTGCAGGAAGGCGAAATGGCTGACGTTCGGCAGGATAAGCAGCCCGGCGTGGGGAATGGTCGCGGCGATATATTCGGTGTGGGCGCGCTTGATTGCTTCGTCATGGTCGCCGTCGACGACGAGGATGGGCGTATCGATCGCTGCGAGCTCCGCGTCGGTCCAGTTGGGCTCGCCGAACCACATCTTGCTGATCTGATCAACGAAGGCGGCGTATTCGTTCGGCGTCGCCGAGAGCGCGGAATATTCCTTGCCGGCGCGCGCGATGAAAGCCGCGAAGGTCGAGTTCTTCTCGACATCCTCCACGACGCCCGAGGTCCTGGTGTTGGCGGCGAAGGCGAACACCTTGCCGATCCGTTCCTTGTACCTGAGCGCGAGGTCGATGCCGATGATGCCGCCGTCGCTCCAGCCGACGATGTCCGCCTTCGGGATCTTGAGCGCGTCCATCAGCGCGACGACGTCGTCGGCCATCAGATCGTAGCCGTAAGGCCGCGCGTCGCGGGTCGAGCGGCCGTGGCCGCGGCTGTCCATAAGGATCACGGTATGGCGCGCTGCGACCGCGGGAACCTGCTCGCCCCAATAGTCGCTGTTGGCGAGGCCGCCGTGCAGGAAAATGACCGGCGAGCCCTGACCATAGATCGCGTAATGGATCTTGATCCCGTTAGCCTCCGCCTCGCCGCTGCGGTCAGTTAAGATCGGCGCCGGCGTTGGCGGCAGGGTCTGCCACCGCTCGAGCGCGCCGGCGGGCAGGGTGATCAGAACGAAGAGGGCGGCGAGGACGAAACGGCGCATCGAGGTGAAGTGGCAGCTATTCCTTGAGGCTCTTGTTGGCGGACTTTCTGCGCAGTACCCCGCTGCCTACGACGCCCCGATTTCTGAACGATACCACAGCGCCAGGAGCACGGCTGCCTTGGATAATTCACCGGCGGCCGGTACCTGTCAACACGTAACGACCTCTCACGTCGTCCCACCGCACAAGGTTGTCTCGGACCACGTTCTCTCGGAGCAACATCGTCATTGGATCGTGGACATGAGCGGGCGCAACGTCTCCGTGCGCGTCCACGCTCTTCGAAGACGATTGATGCGCCCTACGCGCCCGGAAATCGAGGCTTATGGCGCAAATCGAAATGCCTCAACCGGCAGGAATTCGTTGTCGTCGGCTGGACCGATCCTGAAGGTTCGCGGCCTTATCTCGGCGCGCTCTTACTCGGCTACTAGACGCACCGGCAAATCCTCAGCGGACAATTTGAAGCCAGTCTGAAATTGCCAGGACCTATCATGTCGTCTCCGCAATTGATCGGGAAGCGGAAGACGGCCTCAGGCCGGTGACGCTCGTGAGGTCGCGAGTCCAATCCGTGGCCGAACGCCGGACTCGCACGCTCGCGCCCGAACATGGGGGCGCGCCAGGACCCGTTAGTGTGCTTGTCTGTATCTCCACCATCGCAGCCAGGTCACGCCTCCGCCCCACCTTGAGCATTTGTTCTCGCCGGCGGGGCGTCGTCATCCGGCTTCGACCTCGCCGCGCGTCAATCGGTCTTTCCGGCCAAGAGGTCGCTCGTCCCTCTCCGCGCGGCTCAATTTTGGCCGCAGCTTTAGCTTGAGATGAGGCGATCCCTTTCTTCCCGCCCAAGGGTTCCGCGTCGGCTTGGGTACGCCCGGAGCGCGCTCTCTCCTTCCGCCTGTCACACTTGACCAAAGCGGGTCTTTCGGACGGTCAATCGACAAGAGGTCCAGCTCCGGGTCGAACTGAATCTCTTCAGCAACTTCCGCGTCCCGCAAAACCCGATCACAGTCAACATGAGCGAAGCCGCTCGCATTGCGAGGGTGGACAGTGATATCTAGACGGAAGAGGACCGGGCCGTCTGCCGTACTTCCAGCATCGACAATTCGTGCAAGTTCGTCTGCCTGGAGCTCGACGAAGAGGACTCTTTTCGGGTCAAAGTACCGCATCGGCGATCGATCCCCGGTCGTGGTCCTTATCGCGTCGAACGACGAGCCAGTTTCGACCTCCATCTGCTCGCCATGAACTTTTGCGTCGTCTTTGCGTGAGGCATGCAACTTTTGCTGCTGATGAATCGGTCGCTCCTCGTCTTCCATCCCGCCATCGGCTGACGCCT
>NZ_JBAURI010000361.1:0-2184 GCF_049581145.1 Bradyrhizobium sp. | reverse complement strand
AGGATGTGTTGCCAGCAACTCGCTTTCCTCACCAGAAGGAGGCGTGAACCGGTCACGCCAGAGCGCAATGTGTTGAACGATGGGGGCAAGCTCCGGGCGTGTCGAAAGGTCGGTCTCGACGCCGGTGCCAAGGATGATGAAGTCGAATGCAAACATGCCCGATTCGGTTTCGACCTTGGCGACGCCCGACTCCTCGCGAACGGTTTTCCAGGCGCAATTGGCGTGCCAGGAAAAATTCTCAAAGCTGCGACAGCGCCAAAACGTATCCTGGGTTGGCGGCACCGGGAGCCCTTCCAGGATGTGACGCATGAATCGCCAGCGTTCGAGATCGGATAGCTCTCCAAAGTGACCGAGCAGCCCCGCGAAGTTCATCCAGATGAGGGGATTGACCCGAGGGATTTCCGCTCGGCGAAAACACAGGTCGACCCGGCTTGCGCCGGCTTCCAGCGCAACGGCGGCGTTGTCGAATGCGGAGGCGCCGGCACCGAGCACGCCGACACGCTTTCCGGCGAGCTGGCGGAAGTCGATAGCGTCGGCTGTGCGGGCATAGCGTTCAGCAGGCAGGTTTGCGACCAGGGATGGAGGCGCCCGCCAGTGGCCACTCCCATCAAACCCGGTCGCAAGGACGATCTTTCGCGCGTGGACGCGCTCGATCCCG
Source organism: Bradyrhizobium sp. (assembly GCF_049581145.1). Classification (GTDB taxonomy): domain Bacteria; phylum Pseudomonadota; class Alphaproteobacteria; order Rhizobiales; family Xanthobacteraceae; genus Bradyrhizobium. The sequence continues at coordinate 1,526 of NZ_JBAURI010000361.1, read as the reverse complement.
CTGGAATGACGAAGATGCGCCAGCAGAAGATCGCCGGCAGGCTCGATCGACGTCAGCTCGACCTCATTTTCGACGGCGAGACCCAGCACGTCGCGGTACCAGTCGAGATATGATCGCCATGTCTCCTGCGGCATTCGGTCGATGCGCGTCCATGCCGGGCGACCGAACTTGGCTTCATACCAGGCGCGGGCCGTCAGGCTCGGGATGCCGAAATCGATGCCGGTCACTTCCTTCGGGGTCCGGATCTCCCTCATGCGGGCAAATCGCCGCCAGGGCCCCTCGAACCCGCGGCGACCGCGGTCGATCACCCTGATATTGGTGATTCGCTCGAGCCTCAGGCCGAACGCGGTCCCAAGCCCGCTTTGACCACCGCCAACGATCAGCACATCCAGAACCGGCTTGCCGTCCCGGGTTCGCGGCACAGTCCACTCTCGGGGCGGATAGCTCAAATACGTCAGATCAAGACGCACCCGTTCCGAGAGCTGGGTAACGTTCATTGTCGATGCCCCATCGCGAGGCCGCAGATGGCGGCCAAACTCAATCGCCTGACCCATTATCAGTTGTATCAACCAGATTCAAAATCCGTCAGGACCGCGGTATCACCCAATCACGGACGCCGACGCTTCCTATAAAAGTTGCTCATGCAATCCTGAAGTGCATCAGAACAAGCCGCTGGATGCAAGGGCCTTGCAGACGTGATCGAGCTCCTGCTCGTCTGCGACGACATCAAGAATAATCGTGTTGACGCCCAGCTCCGTGAACTGACGCAGCTTTGCACCAATCTCGGCATAACTGCCGACGAGATACGGGCAATCCGCCTCAAACGTCGAAAAGGGGAGCAACCAATAACCACTCTTACAAAGTTTACCGTCGTGCCCCGCCTCGTTGAGCTGGCGCTTCCAGACAGAATCGGTGTTCTCCATCGAATATTGCAGCAGCTCGCGCTTTTCTGCGCAGTCTTGAAAACGCATTTCAGCTGCGTGTCTTGCTTGATCACGCTCCGCTCTGGCAAAAATTCCGAAGTTCAAACCGGACGCGTCAATTCCCCGCTCCAGGTCTGGCGGAAGCATTTGCATCGCCAGACACCCCATCTCGGCCGCGGTTTGGCGCGCATCATCGGACTGGCCTGCGATCAGAAACTCGGGCATCAAGGTCGGGGGCAGGCCAGGACGCAGTTGCAAATTGTTGGTGGTATAAAATTCACCGTGAAAAGTGACTGGTCTGGTGCTGGTCAACAATTGACGCACGATGAAGATGAACTCGCGGAGCCGCGAATATCGCTCTTGATGAGAGTGCTGCTCGCCCAGGCCCAGTCGATCGCTGGTCGCCGTGCCTGTGATCATATTCAGGTAGACTTTTCGGCCGTGGAGCAGCACGAATGATGACACGAACTTGGCCACCGTGAATGGATGCATATAACCCGGATTTACCGCAATCAGCGGCGATATCCGAGTCGTATGCGCCAAAAGATGCTGAGCCATGGACCATGGCTCGACGGGCGTATCATTCCCGGCAAACAGCAACGG
>NZ_JBAURI010000360.1:0-1627 GCF_049581145.1 Bradyrhizobium sp. | reverse complement strand
GCTGACGGACGTGGCGATGCCCGCCGAAGGCACCGATGCCCACGCCACGCTGCTGGTCGCGGAGCACCTGGCATCCGGTTTCACCCGACGGGCGACGGAGCCCTCCGACACGACGCGGCCAGCCGGGTTCACCCGAGAGCACGACATTGTCGCTTTCCTGCGCGATGCCAGGAACCACTATGGTCGCTACTGGCGCAAATCGGCGCGTGAGCCCGGCGCCGAACGCGAACTCGCGGAAAACGCGCTGGAGCGGCTGGAAAAACTCCAGCTGATCGTCAGGGATGCCGACATGATTCAGCCGATGCCGGCACTCGCACGCTTCGCGCTCGGTGAGGCGGACGTCCGGGAAACGCCCGAAAAGGCGCCGCGCGCTGCGGCCAACGATCTGTTCGGATCACCATGAACGATCGCCCGATTTCGTTTCTTGCACAGGCCGAGAAGCCGGCACTGCCGATCCCCACCCGGCTGCGCTGGCAACCGCTGCGGCTCGGCCTGGTGGAGCTATTCCACTACGACAGCGAGGAGTTCTGGTTCCGCGACGGCCACCTGCTGCTGCGCGGCAACAATGGGACCGGCAAGTCCAAGGTGCTGTCGCTGACGCTGCCCTTCCTGCTCGATGCCCAGCTCAAGCCGTCGCGGCTCGAACCCGACGGCGACAGCGGCAAGAAGATGGCCTGGAACCTGCTGATGAACAGCTACGACCGGCGCATCGGCTATGCCTGGATCGAGTTCGGCCGTCTCGCCGACGACGGCACGCCGCATTATCTGACGCTCGGCGCCGGGCTGTCCGCAGTCGCAGCGCGTCCCCAGGTGGACAGCTGGTTCTTCGTGCTGGACGCTGCCGACGGCGCGCCACGCATAAACAGGGATCTCTGGTTGATGAGCGACCAGCGCGTGGTCCTGACCAAGGAGCGGCTGCGCGAGGCGCTGCAAGGCCGCGGCCAGCTGTTCGAAACATCATCGAGCTATCGGCGCGCCGTCGATGAACGGTTGTTCCGGCTCGGCGCCAAGCGCTACGACGCGTTGATGGATACGCTGATCCAGTTGCGACAGCCGCAATTGTCGAAGAAGCCGGACGAGACCGCACTTTCGAATGCGTTGACGGAAGCCTTGCCGCCGCTGCCGGTCGAATTACTCGCCGACGTGGCCGAAGCCCTTGGCCAGTTGGAGGAAGATCGGCGCCAGCTCGAGGAATATCAGGCGCTGGCCAAGGCCATCGAGCGTTTCGTCGAGCGCTACCGGATCTATGCCGGCACGCAGACCCGGCGCCAGGCCCGCGCGCTGCGCCAGGCGCAGACCGAGTTCGACAATGCCAGCCGGGCCCGGGGCGAAGCGCTGGCGCGGCTCGAGCAGGCCAGGAGCGACGAATCGCTCGCCCAGCAAGCTCACGATGCGGCGGACATCGGGCTGAAGCGCGCGCAAGCCCGTCTCGAAACCCTGCGCGCCGATCCGACGATGCAGGATGCCAACCGGCTCGAAGCCGCGGCAAAGGACGCGGTGGCGCGGCAGCACGCCTTGCAAGCCACCACCATCGCAGTCGATGAGGCGATCCGGCGGCTGCGGCGCAACGCCGGCGAGGCGGAACAGGGCGCGCAGCGGCTGGCTGAGGCCGAACGTCAGCTGACTG
>NZ_JBAURI010000359.1:0-3554 GCF_049581145.1 Bradyrhizobium sp. | reverse complement strand
GGTATATCGTTTCAAAAAACGACAAGCTGCCGGGAGGGATTTCATGTGCCATCTGTTCGCGCACCAGCCGCAACGCGACTATGAATCGCAGACCCGATCGCTGCGGATCGGTGGCCACTGCACCTCGATCCGCCTGGAATTGTCATTCTGGGATACGCTGGAGGAGATCGCGGCCAAAGAGAACATGAGCCTCGGGAAATTCCTCACCACACTGCACAATGAGGTGCTCGATCACCACGGCGAGGTCAAGAATTTCGCGTCGCTGCTGCGCTGCTCCTGTCTGATCTATCGCGCCAAGAGCGTGGCCGTGCTGCCGGAATTTCAGGGCACCGCGCCCGCCATCATGGACGCCGCCGAATAGCGGCGGCCGATATAATAAGTGCTGCTCATCGTTTGGTCTACCTCTCCCCCAGCGAGAGAGGTCGATTTGCTTGCGGCGATGCGCAGCATCGCCGGTGCAAATCGGGTGAGGGCGCGCCGCACCATCGAGAGAGCAAAACCCTCCATCCGGCGCTTCGCGCCGACCTCCCCTCCGGGAGAGGTGAACTTCGTGGCGTCGCCGTCGTGCAAGTCAATCTGATAGCGGCCCAATATCGAACCTCGATCAAATCTCCTTCTTCTGCATGGCGCCGGCCATGTAATCCGCCTGCCGGATCGCCAGCGACACGATGGTCAATGTCGGGTTGCAGGCCGCACCAGAGGTGAACTGGCTGCCGTCGGACACGAACAGGTTCTTGATGTCGTGGCTCTGGCCGAACTTGTTGACCACGCCGTCTCGCGGCTTCTCGCTCATCCGGTTGGTGCCCATGTTGTGGGTCGAGGGATAGGGCGGCGTTGGATAGGTCACGGTGGCGCCGACGGCGTCATAGACCGCCGCACCCTGCTTGTAGGCGTGCGCCCGCATCGCGACATCGTTCGGATGATCGTCGAAATGCACGCTGGCGACCGCCATGCCGAACTTGTCCTTGGCGACCGGATCGAGCGTGATGCGGTTGGTCTCCTGCGGCATGTCCTCGCCGACCAGCCACATGCCGGCCATTCGCGGATAGGTCTCCATGGCGCTGGTGAAGGGTCGGCCCCATGCGCCCGGATTCAGGAACGCGGCCATGAAGGGCAGGCCGAGCGACAGCGTCTCCATCTCATAACCGCCGACAAAGCCGCGCGTCGGGTTGTTCTTGGCCTCGTCGCGGATGATGCCCGCCATCGTGGTGCCGCGATACATGTGCACCGATTTCTCGAAGCTCGCATAGACGCTGCCGGTCATGTGCCGCATGTAGTTGCGCCCGACCTGACCCGACGAGTTGGCAAGCCCGTCCGGGAACTGGCTCGAGGCGCTGTTGAGCAGGAGCCGAGGACTCTCGATGGAGTTGCCGGCGACCGCCACCACGCGCGCCTTCTGGCGCTGCATGGCGCCGGATTCATCGGCGTAGACCACGCCGGTGACCTTGCCTGATGCGTCGTGCTCGATCTTGATCGCCATGCTGTTGGGACGGACCTCGAGATTGCCGGTGGCCTCGCCCTTCGGGATTTCGGTATAGAGCGTCGACCATTTGGCGCCGGACTTGCAACCCTGGAAGCAGAAGCCGATCTGCTGGCAGGAGCCGCGTCCGTCGCGCGGCTCGGAGTTGATGGCCATGTTGCCGGTGTGCACGGTCTGGTAACCGAGCTTCTTGGCGCCGGCCTCGAGCACCCTGAAATTGTTGTTGCCAGGCAGGCCGGGAATGTTGTTGGTCCTTGTGACGCCCATCTTGTCTTCGGCCTTGGCGTACCACGGCTCCATTTCCGCGAGTGTGACCGGCCAGTCCAAGAGGTTGGCGCCGGGCAATTGTCCGTAGGTCGTCCTGGCCTTGAACTCATGTTCGTCGAAGCGCAGCGATGCGCCGGCCCAATGCACCGTCGAGCCGCCCACCGCTTTCACGATCCAGGCCGGAAGATTGGGGAAGTCCTGATGGACGCGCCAGGTTCCTGACGTCGTGCGCATGTCCTTCCAGGCGAGCTGGGTAAAACTGTCCCATTCGTCGTTGATGAAGTCCGGAATCTCGTAGCGTCCGCCGGCTTCCAGGATGACGACCTTCACGCCCTTCTGCGCGAGTTCGTTGCCCAGCGTTCCGCCGCCGGCGCCCGAACCGATGATCACGACCACGCCGCTATCGTTGAGATCGAATTTAGCCATGTTGAGTCCTCCCTGACTGTTCTTTTTCCCAAACTCCGCTTCTCAGGCCTTCGGGAGCCAGTCGATGTCGGCGAAGCCGCGCTTGATGTAGCCGCCATGCTCGGCGGAGGAGCCCTCGTAGCCGAATTTCGGCCAGAGCTCTTTCTGGTTGTAGAGCGACACCACGAGGTCGCCGCGGATCGTCTTGAAGAACTCGGTGTGCTCGATGCCTTGCAGCAGCGCCACGCGATCGGTTTCCCAGGGCACCTCGGCATAGACCGTCTTGTGACGGTCGTTTGCATCCTGATCGAGCCGGCTGACGCCGCCTTCGATCATCGCCTTGACGGCTGGATCCTTTGCCGCCCTGTCGTCCCATGGCTTGATCGCGGTGATGTAGTAGCTGTCGACCAGAAAATCGTGCGGATAGATGTCGCGCGCGACCTTGACCAACGTCTTCAGCACGGAAGGCGCCAGCGTGGTTCCTTCATCGGCCCAGGCGTCCGAGATGGTGACACCTGCGCTTGCGGCGACCGCGACAACCGGCACCGCGGTGGCCGCACCCTTTAGAAAGACGCGGCGATCATATTTGCTACGACGATCGATTTCTCTCATGGGTTCCTCCGTTGTTTTATGATTGCGTGTTGTTGATCGCGCTTCAGCCGAAGCGGCCGCCCTTCTGGATCACCTCGATCTTGTAGCCATCGGGGTCGGCGACGAAGAAGAAGCGCGCCAGCGTCCTGCCGTCGTGCTTGAAATCGCGGAGCGGACCGGGCGCCAGTTTCTCTCGTTCGAAGCGTGCGTGTTCGGCATCGAGGTCGTCGACGACCACCGCGAGATGGCCGTAGCCGTCGCCGAGCGCATAGGGCTCCTTGCGATCGAAATTGACGGTCAGCTCGACCTCGAACGGTGAGGAGGGATGGCGCAGATAGATCAGCGCGAAACCTTCGAATTTGAGATGATCGGCGACTTCGAGACCGAAGGCGCGCCGGTAGAAATCGAGCGATCGCGTCTCGTCGAGAACGCGGATCATCGAATGAACGGGTTTGGCCATTCAGTGCAACTCCTTCAGATAGGCGATGATGGCGCGGCGGATCTCCGGTTTGGCCTGCCGGTACGCCATGACCGCGCTCGGAATCATCGCCTGCGGGTTGGTCATCCAGGCGTCGAGCCTGGCCTCGTCCCATACGAAATCGGCCTTGGCGAAATCCGCCGAATAGTGAAAGCCCTCGGCGGTGCCGGCACGGCGCCCGACAATGCCGAACAGTGACGGGCCCTGCCGGACCGGATCGGTCAGATTGTCGGTGTGGCATGTCGCGCATTGCTGCTTGAACAGCGTCGCGCCATCCGGCGGCCTTGGCGCGGGCAGCGGCATCTGCGCGCCGGCCATTGTCGCGGCCAGCGC
>NZ_JBAURI010000358.1:0-2587 GCF_049581145.1 Bradyrhizobium sp. | reverse complement strand
GCCCGCGAAAAAACGCGTCGCCGGCTTGTGATAGAGATCGTTGGGCGTGCCGATCTGTTCGATGCGGCCCTGGTTCATCACCACGACGCGATCGGCCAGCGTCATGGCCTCGACCTGGTCATGGGTGACGTAGACGGTCGTGGTGCGCACCTTCTGATGCACTTTCTTGATCTCGATCCGCATCTGCACCCGAAGCTTGGCGTCGAGATTGGAGAGCGGCTCGTCGAACAGGAACACCTTCGGATTGCGCACGATGGCGCGGCCCATCGCCACGCGCTGACGCTGGCCGCCCGACAGCTGCTTCGGCTTGCGGTCGATCAGGTCGGTGATATCGAGCATGCGGGCGGCCTCAGAGACCCGGCTCTTGATCTCGGCCTTCGGATAGTGTTTCAGCCGCAGCCCGAACGACATGTTCTCCGCGACCGTCATGTGCGGATAAAGCGCGTAGTTCTGGAACACCATTGCGATGTCGCGGTCCTTGGGCGGCACGTCGTTGACGACGTCGCCGCCGATCATGATGTCGCCGTCGGTGATGTCCTCGAGCCCCGCGATCATCCGCAGCGTGGTGGACTTGCCGCAGCCCGACGGCCCGACCAGGACGACGAATTCATGGTCGGCGATGTCGAGATCGATGCCGCGCACCGCCTCGACGTCGTCATAACGCTTGATCACGCGACGCAAATTGACTTCCGCCATAAGCTTCAACCCTCTGCCAGCTTCAACCCTTGGTCGCGCCGGCGGTAAGGCCGGCGATATAGTAGTCCATCAGGAAGGCGTAGATGATCAGCGGCGGCGCGGCGCCGAGCAGCGCGCCGGTCATGATCTGTCCCCAGTTGAACACGTCGCCCTTGACCAGCGTGGTGATGATGCCGACCGGCAGCACCTGCTGATCGGTCGACGTCGTGAACACCAGCGGATAGAGGAACTGCGCCCAGGATACCGTGAAGGCAAAGATGGTGGCCGCGATCAGGCCGGGCAGCGCCACCGGAATGAAGATCCGGGTCATGGTCTGGAACCAGGAGGCGCCGTCGATGATCGCGGCCTCGTCGAGCTCCTTCGGAATCGAGGCGAAATAGCCGATCATGATCCAGGTGCAGAACGGCACCGTCAGCGTCGGGTAGATGAACACGAGCACGTACCAGCGGTTGATCAGCTGGATACCTGTCCATTGCCCGATCGCCGCGAACATCTTGAACAGCGGGATGAACAGCAGCGAATCCGGAATCAGGTAGGTCAGGAACACGCCGGTGGCCAGCGTCGCCGAGCCCCAGAACTTCATTCGCGCCAGCGCGAAGGCCGCCGGGATGCTGATCAGCATGGTGACGGTGACCACGATGACCGACACCATGGCCGAATTCCAGAAGAATCGCAGATACTGGTTGGACGTCAGCAACTCGGCATAGTTGCCAAGCGTCGGATGGAACACCCACCAGGGATTGGTCGCCGCCGAAATCTCCGCGCTGCTCTTCAGCGAGGTGATTAGCATGTAGACCGGCGGCGTCAGCGAAAACACCGCAAACAGGATCAGGAAGAAGTAGGACCAGCGCAGCGCCCATGCGCGATCGCGGCTCATGCTGCCCAGTTTGACTTTGCGCCGGGGGCCGGCCTTGTCGATTGCGAGCGTGCTCATCAGGCTTCGTTTCCACGTTTGGAGATGTCGCGCAGGATGAAGATCGCCGCGATCGCCAGGATCGGGAACATGAACAGCGAGACACTGGCGCCCAGCGGGATATCGCTGCTTTCGATGCCGACGCGGAAGGCCCAGGTGGCGAAGATCTGGGTTTCGTCCAGCGGGCCGCCGGACGTCAGGATGCGAACGATGTCGAAATTGGCGAAGGTGACGATCAGCGAGAACAGCGTCGTGATTGCGATGATGTTGCGCATCATCGGCAGCGTCACATACCAGATGCGCTGCCACCAATTGGCGCCGTCGATGGCCGCGGCCTCGTAGAGCTGCTCGGGAACCGATTTGAGCGAGGCCAGGTACATGATCATGAAGAACGGCGCGCCATACCAGACATTGACCAGGATGACGGAAAAGCGCGCCCAGCCGGCCTCTCCGAGCCAGGAAATCGGCGCGATCCCGAACAGGCCAAGCGTGTAGTTGAAGGCGCTGTAGGACGGATCGAACAGCCAGAGCCAGGCCAGGGTGCTCATCGCGGGCGGAATCACCCAGGGCACCAGCAGCATGCCGCGCCATTTGCGCTGGCCCTTGGCGGGGACGTTGTGCACGAAATGAGCGACGATGAAGCCGATCAGTGCCTTGAACATCACCGCCGTGATGGCGAAGAGGCAGGATTGCCTCACGACCATCCAGAACGTATCGCGCTTGAACAGGAATTCGAAATTGCCGAGGCCGACGAAATGCTGCATCGACTTGTTCAGCGTCGCCAGATGCAGCGAATAGAATGCCGGATAGATCACCAGGCTCGCGATCAGGAGGATCAGCGGCAGCGTCATCAGAAACGCCGTGCTCGATTTTCTCCTGAGCGCGGCCCTCAGACTTGAAGGTCTGCGCGCGGATCCGGCTCCGACGCTGGCCGGCTGAAATGCAACGTCAACCATGGGCATCTTCCTCACAGGTGAT
>NZ_JBAURI010000357.1:0-2957 GCF_049581145.1 Bradyrhizobium sp. | reverse complement strand
GCTACGTCTCGTATCTCCTGACACACGATGCCGTGCACCGCTGGCGACTCGGCGAGAGGTCATGGATGCGCAGCTACAGGCTTCGGCACGTGCGTCATCATCGCAGTGCCGTGCAGGGCAATTTCGGCGTCACGACGGGGTTCTGGGATCTGGTATTCGGCACCGAAATTGCGCCGGAGGGGGCGCGCACCGGGACCGGTCCTGAACACCAAGGCAACCCCCGCGCATCCTGATCGTCGGCGCCCGGCGCATCTTCGCCTGTCACGGTGCAGGATGGGTGGAGCGGCGAGAAACGGAGCCTCGTCCGATCTGGCCGCGAAGCCGATCGCCGTGCAGCGAGCTGATGGGCTTCGCAACAGGCCGACCCATGCTACCGCCTGAACGCCAACGCAACCGGTGCAGGCTCACACGCGGGATCGGCCGATTCCTGCAGCCATTCAAGCATCTGCGCCGCGGAGACCGTCCGTTTCGGTCGATGCGGATTGAGCGTGCCGGCGCTGACGTGCGGCGTATCGGCAATCATCGCTTTCGCGAATGTCCTGGCATCGGTCTCGTTCGGAAACGTCGCAGTCGTCCTCGATTGCGCGCGCTTGCCCGGAAGCGTGCTCTTGGGTTTGAACGAAACGTACCAAGTATGCTTCGACCGCTCAGCCATGCAAGCTCTCGGTTCCGACGCGTAAAGGGGAGGGGGCGGAGATCTCCCCAAATGACGATCTCTGAGCGAAACCGGAGCCGATGTCAGCTTAAAAGTTCGACATGATAGCGAGGCGATCGGACGATGACGGGCATCGGCGGATGAATTGATGGGTTTCGCAAGGGCTTACCCATCCTGCCTTGTTCGTTTGATATGAGCAGGACCTCGGCGACGCTGGCCTAGCGATAATCCCTGTTGTTGATCACGTTGCCGTCCTTGCCCTGGCCGGCCTCGGTCGGCATGCATTCGACCTGCACGAGGTCGGGATAGAGCTCCCAGGATCGCACCAGGAATTTCCTGCGGATGCCGTAGGAGGTGATGACACAGCGGTTCAGCACCGGGCTGACGGCTGCTGCGACATAGCCGGGATAGAACAGCGAGCCGTGATGGACCACGCTCCAGATCTCGTTGAACCAGCTGGCGCGCACCCGGAAGGTCACCGTGTTCTGCTCGGTGCAGGGCAGCGTCTCGCAGCCATAGACCTCGTGGATCTCGGCGCCGCCGGTCTGGGCGCTGGAGAGATTCTGGGTGTTGGACAGATAGAGCTGCTCGTTGTGCCGCACCGTGGCGAGGTACCAGGGCAGGGTGGCTGCGACCGTCGCTGCACCGTAGACGAGGTAGCAGACCGCAATCGTCGCGAGGATCATGACGCCGCCGCGCGCCTTGCTGAACTCGGGATCGCCATAGGCGTCCCTGGCGTAGACGCAGCGCGCCCATAGCGCGCGGTAGCGGGCGAACGCCCAGCGCAGCAAGCGCCAGATCCGCCAGGTGACCGGCGCGATCAACTTCAGGTAGATCCAGCCGCAGGAGCGGCCGAATTGCGACCAGAAGCGGCCGAGTGCGCCGAGCTCGCGGTGGGCGCGCCCGATGTCGGACTGCTCATAGGATTTCCGGGCCTGATAGGCCCTGGTCTTGAACTCGGACAGCGTCTTGTCGATGCCGTCCAGCAACGCATTGGCGTCGTCACGCGGCTTTTCTGTCATGGGGGATCCAGTTCGAGGTGAAATTGCGGCTCTTCGCATCGAAGCCGACGTCGAGCGTGCCGCTGAAGGCGGTGTCCGCCATCGTCTTCTCGACGATCATGGCCTCGATGCGCTTGATGCGGCCGGGCAGGCCGCGGGCGCCTATCTCGGGCGAATAGGTCTTGTCGCAGAACTCGCGCAGCTCGGCCTCGGGAAAGCGCACGTCGATCGACTGCGGCGCGTAGAACGCGTTGATGCGCGAGATCTCGCGGAACACGATCTTCTCGATCGTGTCCATGTTGAGCTTGCGGAACAGGATGATGTTCTCGCGGCCCTCGAAGCGGTTGAGAAATTCGGTGCGGAACGCCTTCTTCAGGTCGCGGATGGTGAGCTCATAGGCCTCATCCTCGGTCAGATCGCCCGGACCGGTCCCGACCCGCAGCGCGTGATCGGCGCCGATATTGGTGGTCATCGGCATCACCACGTCGCCGAACTCGACCTTGCGGCCGAGATTGTCGCGGCAGCGGCCGTCGTCGAGGATGTTGAGGCAGATGTTGAAGATATCGGGGTGCGCCTTCTCGATCTCGTCCCACAGCATGACCTGATAGGGATTGGCCCGCACCGCGTTGGTCATCTCGCCGCCGGCGGCGAAGCCGTCATAGCCGGGAGGCGCGCCGATCAGCTTGGTGACGTCGTTCTTCTCCATGAACTCGCCCATGTCGTAGCGGTTCAGCGCCTTGTCGGTGTCGAACAGCGCCTCCGCCAGCCCCTTGGACACCTCGGTCTTGCCGACGCCGCTGGCGCCGCAGAACAGGAACGGCAACGGCCGGTCGGTGCGCCGCCCGCGCCGCCAGACCTTGACCGCGCGATCGACGTGATCGAGCACCGCGTCCTGACCGTACACCCGCCGCTTCAGCGCGCCATGCAGGTTGAGCAGCTTGACCGCGTCGTTCTGCTTCAGCTTGGAGGCGTCGATCCCGGAGATCAGCGAAAACTCGTCGATCACCATGGCCGCGGTGAACAGCAGCCGGTCGTTGATCTCCCGGGTGACGGCCTTGTATTTCACCCTGTTGTCGTCGACGGCGGCCTGGGTCTGCGCGATCTCGCCGCGCAGCTTGAGAATTTCGGGTGTCGCATAGCCGGATGCCCTGGCGATCAGGTCGAAATCGGCATCGCCGGCGGACGGTTTTTCGGCGGCATCGTCGAGATGCCGCTTCTTCTCGTCATCCTCGAGCTCGCGCAGCTGCGCCTCCATATGCGCGATCGACTTCTCGCCCTCGCGTTGCGCCGCGTAGTAGGCC
>NZ_JBAURI010000356.1:0-2466 GCF_049581145.1 Bradyrhizobium sp. | reverse complement strand
CGCCCGGCACGAGACGCTGAACGAGACGAACCGCGACGAGGTCACGCGCGACCTGATCGCCTGGCTCGACGGGGTCGTGGGCAGGCTGTGAGGGCCGGGACCTGTCAGGGCTTCACGAACCGATAGGTGAAGCGATCGGTCTCGCCCTTGATCGATGGATCGAACACCTTGATCGCGTGCGTATCGTGCTTGTTCGCGAGCATGGTGCTTTGCGCGTCCAGGACGAAGCCGGCCGCCTCCACCTCCTCGCGAACGGATGCAGGCTCGATCCGATGCAGCGACTGGGCGTCGCTCGTGCCCGCCCCGACGGCGGCTGCGTGGTCTACGATGACGTAGGACCCACCGGGCTTTAGCCGCTCGTAGACAACTCGATTGAAGTGGGCCGCCGTCGCGCCCCTGGCCTGGATCAGCGCGGTGTGGAGATCGTGGTAGAACAGGTGCAGCCACAGGACATCCGCTGGTTGCGTAGCCTCCAGCATCGCCACGAGGTCCGCCGAGACGGCTTGGACGTTCTCTCGGCCCGGCTCCTTTGCAAGCGTCCTTATGCGGCCGACCGGATCGTTCTTGAAGTGGGCGACTTCGGCCGGCACGAAGCTGGTGACCCGTCCTTCTGGTCCCACGATGTCGGAGAAGAGACGGGTCCAGTCGCCGTCGCCTGGGTAAACGTCGATGACGGTGGAGCCCGCATCGACTCGTGCGAACCGGATCAACTCGGATAGCTTGTATTGGTCGTACATCGGGATCTCCTTTACGGTTGGGCATTCGACTAGCGCGCGACCAGTTCTCTGCGTCGATCACACGGTCGTCGATCGATTTACGGCTCCTTCTTGAACAGATCCTGGAAGATGAGCTGGCCCCAAATGCGGCCGCGTGCGTGCACCAGCGCGCCACCCTCGTCGAGCTTTCCCAGCTTGACGGGTGCGAAGCCGAGTTGTTTGGCCAAGGCCGCCACGGGAGCGGTCGCGTCCTCGTCGTCACCGGACAGAAAGACGACCCGGTGGCCGCCCTCGACGATCGGATCGGCAGCCAGGGTGGCAGCACCCAGGTGATTGAAACCTTTCACGAGCTTGGCGCCGGTAAACGCCTTCGCGACGAAGGCGGAGGACGGGAGACCGTCCAGCTCTTCAGGGAGAACTCCGAACGCGTTCGTCGCGTCGATGACCGTCTTGCCGCTCCAGCTCGGCAGGGCCTTCGCAACCTCGCGATGCTCCCCGAACGGGACCGACAGGATGATCGTGTCGGCCTCGAGTGCATCCCGCAGCGACATGGCGACGACCGTGGGTCCAATCGCCCGAGCCTGCGGCGCCAACGCCTCTGGCGGCCGGCGGCTCGCGACGGCCACGTCGATGTTTTTCCGCGCGAAGGCGTGGGCGACGGCCTGGCCTATCTTACCGAATCCTACAATCGCATAGCTCATGATATTTCTCCGATCCGTGTTGATATTGATTCCCCGGCCTTCAACGGCGCCGGGTTATCCGTTCCGCTGTGTCGCGGAGATCGTTCCACCAGTCCCGGCCATCCGGCGCGATTTCAGATGGCCGAGAGGCCGCCGTCGACAGACAACTCCACGCCATTCACGAAGCTTGAATCGTCTGAAGCAAGAAACACCGCGACGGCCGCAATTTCCTCAGGACGCCCCATCTTTCCCCGCGGGATCAGGGATTCGAACATCCGCTTCCCCTCCTCGTCGAGAACTTGGTCCTGCATCCGTGTGGCGATCGGCCCCGGGCTCAGCACGTTCACCCGGATCTTCCTCCCCTTCAGTTCGTTGAGCCAGGTGCGTGCGAATGAGCGCAATGCCGCCTTGCTCGCCGAATACACGCCGTAACCAGAAAAACCTTTCACCGAAGCAACTGACCCGGTCATGAAGATCGATCCGCCATCACTGAACAGCGGCAACGCCTTCTGAACCGTAAACAGCGTGCCGCGCGCATTCAGGGCGAAGATCGCATCGAAGTGCTGCTCGGTACTCTCGCCCAGTTTGACGGCTTCGCCCGTGGCCTGCGCTCGCAAACAGGACGTCGATCTTGCCCTTTTCCCGCCTGACCGTATCGAACAGGCGGTCGAGGTCATCGAGATTGGCCATGTCGCCGCGCACGCCGGTCACGTTCCGGCCAATCAGCTTGACGGCCTCGTCGAGCGCCTCCTGCCTCCGGCCGGTGATGAAAACATAGGCTCCTTCGTCAACGAAAAGCTTGGCGCTCGCCAGCGCCATGCCGCTCGTTCCACCCGTGATGACTGCAACCTTGCCCTCAAGCTTTCCCATGGCTTCTCCTTTCAAGCTGTGTCTTTGCTCGTTCGGGTAGGATCCCGAGACGCTCGAAATGGGTCCGCCGGCGTCAGGCGTTCAGTGCGGAGGCGCGCATATCGGTGGTGCAAATTCGATCCGGCTGGACGACTGACGCCCGCCGCGACGATCGGTGCGCCCGTTTGGAATGGGGCCGCGCTTGTGGGCGTAGGCTATGA
>NZ_JBAURI010000355.1:0-1684 GCF_049581145.1 Bradyrhizobium sp. | reverse complement strand
CGCGCCGGGCTTCCGGTGACGGTCGCCGGCACCACCATCGACCGGCAATGCGCCTCCGGCCTGCAGGCGATCGCGCTGGCCGCGCGCTCGGTGATTTTTGATGGCGTCGAGATCGCGGTCGGCGGCGGCGGCGAGTCCATCTCGCTGGTGCAGAACGAGTACGCTAATAGCTTCCATGCCCAGGACCCGGCGCTGCTGGAGATCAAGGGCGAGGTCTACATGCCCATGATCGACACCGCCGAGGTCGTCGCCAAGCGCTACAACGTCTCGCGCGAACGGCAGGACGAATATTCGCTGGAGAGCCAGCGCCGCGTCGCGGCCGCGCAGCAGGGCGGCAAGTTCAACGACGAACTGGCGCCGATCACGACCCGGATGGCGGTCACCGACAAGGCGAGCGGCCAAGTCTCGATGAAGGACGTCACCCTGTCAAAGGACGAGGGCCCGCGGCCCGAGACCACGGCGGAAGGCCTCGCCGGGCTGAAGCCGGTGCGCGGCGAGGGCTTTTCCATCACCGCCGGTAATGCCAGCCAGTTGTCGGACGGCGCCAGCGCCAGCGTCATCATGAGCGACAAGGAGGCCGCGCGGCGCGGCCTCAAGCCGCTCGGCATCTTTCGCGGCTTTGTCGCCCATGGCTGCGAACCGGACGAGATGGGCATCGGCCCGGTATTCGCGGTGCCGCGGCTCTTGAAACGTCATGGGCTGAAGGTCGAGGACATCGACCTCTGGGAGTTGAACGAGGCCTTTGCGGTGCAGGTGATCTATTGCCGCGACCGGCTCGGCATCGATCCGGAAAAAATCAACGTCGACGGCGGCGCGATCGCGGTCGGTCATCCCTACGGAATGTCGGGCGCGCGGCTGACCGGTCACGCCCTGATCGAAGGCCGCAGGCGCAAGGCGAAACATGTGGTGGTGACGATGTGCGTCGGCGGCGGCATGGGGGCGGCCGGCTTGTTCGAGGTAGTACATTAAGGACAACGTCCCGGTATCAACAGGTTGTCGTCCCGGCCTTGAGCTGGGACCCATACCGGGGGATCTTGCTTTTGAGGCGCGGTGACCGACGCCCTCGCGAGCAACAATGGCCGGCGGTTATGGGTGCCGGCTCAGGGCCGGGACGACGTAGAAGAAAAAATCGAATTCTTTCGCTCACAGGAGGATCCCATGGATCTCGCTTTCAGCAAGGACGAAATCGCGTTTCGCGAGGAGGTGCGGGCGTTCTTCCGCGACAACGTACCAACGGAAACCCGCCGCAAGCTGGTCGAGGGCCGGCATCTGTCGAAGGACGAGATGGTCGCCTGGTGGCGCATTCTCAACAACAAGGGTTGGGGCGTGTCGCACTGGCCCAAGGAATATGGCGGCACCGGCTGGACGTCGGTGCAGCACTACATCTTCAACGAGGAACTGCAGATGCATCCGGCGCCGGCGCCGCTTGCCTTCGGCGTCAGCATGGTCGGCCCCGTGATCTACACCTTTGGTAGCGAGGCACAGAAGAAGCAGTATCTGCCGCGCATCGCCAATGTCGACGACTGGTGGTGCCAGGGCTTTTCCGAGCCGGGCTCGGGCTCCGACCTTGCCTCGCTGAAGACCAAGGCCGAGCGCAAGGGCGACACCTACATCATCAACGGCCAGAAGACGTGGACCACGCTGGCGCAATATGCCGACATGATCTTCTGCCTCTGCCGTACCG
>NZ_JBAURI010000354.1:0-8365 GCF_049581145.1 Bradyrhizobium sp. | reverse complement strand
CGGCTGGGGCGGCTGGCCGTCACCTCCGAGCCTATCGCGGCGGTCTGCACGGCGCCGCGACGGATCGAGACGTTCGAACCCGATCCCGCGCTTTCGGACGCCTACGCCGGGCGGCTTGCGCAATGGCGTCGGCTGTACCGGCCGCAGCGCTGACACAGCCCTGCACGACGGCCGACTTGGCTGGCCGATTTGGATGTCTTCGGTATTGCCCTACGCCGCAGCCTTTTGTTTAATGCGCAAACCGCGCTGCCACCAGAACGAGCCGCGGGGCAAGAAACACGTGCGCCGGGAGGCACGATGGGCGGTCCGATCCTGGAGATGCCAATCCTCGAGATGCCAATCCTCGAGATGCGAGGCGTCTCCAAATCCTTCTTCGGCATCAAGGCGCTGCGCAATGTCGACCTGACGGTCCATGCGGGCGAGATCCACGCGCTGATGGGCGAAAACGGCGCCGGCAAATCGACGCTGATGAAGATCCTGTCGGGCGCCTACAGGCCCGATCCCGGCGGCGAGATCCGGATCGACGGCAGGCCGGTGCGGATCGACGGCCCACTTGGCGGCCGGGCCGCCGGCATCTCCATCATCTACCAGGAATTGTCGCTGGCGCCCAATCTGAGCGTGGCGGAGAACATCTATCTGGGCCGGGAACTGTCGCGGACCGGCTGGCTTGCCCGCGGCCCGATGCGGGCCGGCGTCGGTCCGATCCTCGAGCGGCTCGGCGCCGACTTCACGCCGCAGACCCTGGTCGGCCAGCTCTCGATGGGACAGCGCCAGCTGGTCGAGATTGCGAGGGCGCTGCACGCCAGGTCGAAGATCCTGATCATGGACGAGCCGACCACCGCGCTGTCGGCGGGCGAGAGCGAGAGATTGTTCGCGCTGATCCGTCAACTGCGCGCCGAGGGTCTCGCCATCATCTATATCTCGCATCGCATGGACGAAGTCTATGCCCTGGGCGACCGCGTCACGGTGCTGCGCGACGGCCGGCTGGTGGGATCGCTCGACAGGCCCGAGATCCGCGCCGACACCATCGTCCGGATGATGGTCGGGCGCGACGTCTCTTCGTTCTACAGCAAAGACCACGACCCGCAGGCGAGACGGGGACCACCCATGCTGGCCGCCCTCGACATTGCCGATGGGCGCCGCGTCAAGGGCTGCTCGCTGACGGTGCATGCGGGCGAGGTCGTCGGACTGGCCGGACTGATCGGCGCCGGCCGCACCGAGCTCGCGCACCTCATCATCGGCGCATCGCCGATGACATCGGGCCAGATCGAGATCGAAGGCCGGCCAGTGACCATCCGCACGCCCGGCGCGGCACTCGATGCCGGCATCGCCTATCTCACCGAAGACCGCAAGGCGCTCGGCCTGTTTCTCGACATGTCCTGCCTGGACAACATCAACCTCGCCGTGCTCGGCAGGGATGCGAGATTCGGCTGTATCCTCGACCGCGACAAGGCTCGCGACCGCGCCGACCGCGCCTTCGCCACGCTCGGTATCCGCGCCGCGAATGTCGCCGTCACGGCCGGCGAGCTCTCCGGCGGCAACCAGCAGAAAGTGCTGCTGTCGCGGCTGCTTGCAACGGCGCCGAAGGTCCTGATTCTCGACGAGCCGACCCGCGGGGTGGATGTCGGAGCCAAGTCCGAGATCTATTCGATCATCGACAATCTCGCCAAATCCGGCACCGCCATCCTCGTCATCTCGTCCGATCTGCCCGAGATCATCGGCATCTGCGACCGCGTCCTGGTCATGCGAGAGGGGCTGATCGCCGGCGAGATCACGCGAGGCGCCACATCGCCGCTCAACCAGGAAGACATCATGGCACTCGCCACCGGGACGGAACAGCTCGATGCCTCATGATGGTGCTTCGCCGGCCGAAGCTTCGCAGGCCGAATCCGCGCGGGCCGAATCTGCGCGGCCAAAGGCCGCATCCGCCGCGGCGTCCGGCCTCGCGGCCGCGCAGGAGACCAGGCGTCAGCGCCTGAGGCTCGCCATCCGCGCGGCCGGCATGCTGCCGGTGCTGCTGCTGTTGTGCATCGGCTTTCATGTCCTGTCGGACGGCCGCTTCTTCACCGGCCAGAATCTCGGCATCGTGCTGCAACAGGCCGCGGTCAATACCGTGCTGGCCGCGGGCATGACCTTCGTCATCCTCACCGGCGGCATCGACCTCTCGGTCGGTTCCATCCTGGCCGCTGCCGCGATGGCAGGGCTGACGGTGTCCAAGCTTCCTGACCTCGGCTCGCTCTGGCTGCCGGTCGCGGTGCTCACGGGACTGGTGTTCGGCGTCATCAATGGCGCGTTGATCGCGCTGTTGCGGCTGCCGCCTTTCATCGTCACGCTTGGCTCCCTGACGGCGGTGCGCGGGCTGGCGCGGCTGTTGGGCGCCGACACCACCGTCTTCAACCCCGCCCTTCCCTATGCCTCCATCGGCAACGCGTCCTTGACGCTCATTCCCGGCGTCGCCTCGATTCCGTGGCTCTCGGTGATCGCCTTGCTGGTCATCCTGGTCTCGTGGCTGGTGCTGCGCCGCACCGTGCTCGGGGTGCATATCTATGCGGTCGGCGGCAACGAGAGCGCGGCGCGGCTGGCCGGCATCAAGGTCTGGGCCGTGCTGATCTTCGCCTACGGGACCTCGGGGCTGTTGGCGGGACTTGGCGGCGCCATGCAGGCGGCGCGGCTCTATGCCGCCAACGGGCTGCAGCTCGGCCAGTCCTACGAGCTCGACGCCATCACCGCCGTCATCCTGGGCGGCACCTCCTTCGTCGGCGGCATCGGCTCGGTATGGGGAACGCTGGTCGGCGCGCTGATCATCGCGGTGTTGTCGAACGGCCTGATTCTCACCGGCGTGTCCGACATCTGGCAATATGTGATCAAGGGTCTCGTCATCATCGCCGCCGTGGCGCTCGACCGCTACCGGCTGCAGGGCTCGGCGCGAACCTGACGATCGCGTTTTCGAGCGAAGTGGAAACCGGCTCGCGTGACGACACCCGTCGAAACAAGAATCCCCTTACGGCAACTGGTCCGCCGTGCCGGGAACCAGAACGGACCAGGGAGGAAGACCATGTTGAAGACGATCTCGTTTGCCGGCGCCGCGGTGGCGCTGGTGCTGAGCTCCGCGCCGTCCCCGGCCAAAGAGCTCAAATCGATCGGCATCTCGCTCGGCTCGCTGGGCAACCCGTTTTTCGTCGCCTTGTCGAAGGGCGCCGAGTTCGAGGCCAGGAAGACCAATCCCAATGTGAAGGTCACGACCGTCGGCTTCGAATACGACCTCGGCAAGCAGGTCACCCAGATCGACAACTTCATCGCGGCCGGCGTCGACCTGATTCTCTTGAACCCCGGCGATCCCAAGGCGATCGGGCCCGCGATCAAGAAGGCGCAGGCGGCCGGCATCATCGTCGTCGCCGTCGACACCGCCGCCGAAGGCGCCGACGCCACGGTGACCACCAACAACGTCCAGGCCGGCGAGATCTCCTGCCAATACATCGCCGACAAGCTCGGCGGCAAAGGCGACGTCATCATCGAGAACGGGCCGCAGGTCTCCGCGGTGATCGATCGGGTGGTCGGATGCAAGAACGTGTTCGCCAAACATCCCGGCCTCAA
Organism: Bradyrhizobium sp.; assembly: GCF_049581145.1. Taxonomy (GTDB): domain Bacteria; phylum Pseudomonadota; class Alphaproteobacteria; order Rhizobiales; family Xanthobacteraceae; genus Bradyrhizobium. The sequence continues at coordinate 4,771 of NZ_JBAURI010000354.1, read as the reverse complement.
GGTCCTGTCCGACGACCAGGATGGCAAGGGCTCGCGCGAGGGCGGCTTGACGGTGACGCAGGGCTATCTGACCCGCTTCGCAAAGATCGATGCGATCTTCGCCATCAACGATCCGCAGGCCATCGGCACCGACCTCGCCGCGCGTCAGCAGCAGCGCAGCGGCATCGTCATCACCTCGGTCGACGGCGCCCCCGATATCGAGGCCGCGCTGAAGGACCCGGGCTCGCCGCAGATCCAGGCCTCCGCCTCGCAGGATCCGTTCTTCATGGCGCGCCGCGCCGTGCAGCTCGGCGTCGGCATTCTCAATGGCGACAGGCCCGCTTCGACCGTGGAGCTGTTGCCGTCGAAACTCATCACCCGGGACAATATCGCCGAGTACAAGGGCTGGACCTCGGACCGTTCGCAATGATAGCGCCGGCGACACGGCGCCGCTCGCGCGCGGCGTCTCTCAATGCAAGCCGTCGCACCAGTCGGGAGAAGAGGCCGGTTCCGCCACGCTGGCACGGCTTCGGCAGAGAAGTGTTATCCAGATAAGAGAATGGCCCCGATGAAGGGGCCATTTTCCTATTACTTCTTTTCGTCCGTCATCGGCTTCTTCATCATCTCGTGGTGATGATGATGATGGTGATGATGGTGATGCTTCATCGGCATCGCCATCGGCTTCGCATCTTCTGCGCTGGCAATCGACGGAAGCGCCAGTGCGATAGCAGCCAGAGCGGCTAACGCGTAGCAAAGGTTTTTCATTGATCCCCCTTATTCAAACCTGACTCCATGCAGGCAACTGATACTAGCAGACGCGCCCATTGACGCCCACAGGAGAATTATGAACGGACGTTCAGATACGCCAGCGACGGAACGGGAACCATCGCCACCTGCACTTGATAGCCGAGTTCCGCAGGTTCCGGTTTGCGGTCAGCGGCGGATGAAAATCTGGACCATGCGCGGGCGCGGCGCGCTGCGAGGATGCGGTGTGTTGTCTTGCTCAGCCGTCATTGCGAGCAACCCTTGCGGTCGAACGATCCGGCTTTGTTTTTCGCGGCGCGACGGATTGCTTCCGCCTTCGCCAAGGCTCGGCGGACAAGTCGCTGGGGCTCGCAATGACGATGGGTCTTGCGAACAGGCGTCTTGACAGGGCGCACCAGGTGCGAATCCAGGTTACGCTCGTTCGTCGATCCGGTGACACGACGCACTTGACCAGACGTACTTGGCCAAACGAATTCGACCAGGTGTCCGCTCCGATCGCAGCCCGATGGTCGAAAAATGCGCTGCGATCGTGAAGCGGCTGCTCGACTTCGGATGCTGATCCCCGCGACGCGCGTGATGCGACGCAGCCCGTGCCGAAGACGGCAGGCGCCGCCGCGTTACGGATGTAACCCGGTTTCTCCGATCTGAAACGGTGCCGTAGCTTGCCGCCTGCATTGATGGTGCCGACATCGGGCAGCCGGCGGAGACCATCACCCGCGGATTGCGGCGTCCACACGGCAAGTGGCTTGCGCAGTCGAGCTGCGCGGGCTTGCGGCCGGCAAACGAGTTTCTCAACGCATGGGATCATATGACGACATGATGCAGCCCCTGGAGTTCGGCCTGTTCGATCACATGGATGATGCCGGTCGCGGCCTGGCGCGACAATATGAGGAGCGCCTTCTCCTTGCGGCGGCCTGCGAGGCGGCCCGGTTCCGGGCCTATCACCTGGCCGAGCACCATGGCACGCCGCATGGCATGGCCTCATCGCCGAATCTGTTCCTGGCCGCGATGGCGCAGCGCACCAGCCGCCTTCGCCTTGGGCCGCTGGTGATGCTGCTGAACCTGTACCACCCGCTGCGCGCCTTCGAGGAAATCTGCATGCTCGATCAGATCTCGGGCGGCCGGGTCGAGTTTGGCATGGGCCGCGGCGCGACACCGATCGAGCTCGGTTTCTTCGGCGTCGAGGCCGGCGAAGCGCAGGACCGGTATCGTGAGGCGGCTGACGTCGTTCTCGCCGCCATGGCCGGCGGAACGTTGAACTACCATGGTCGCTACTTCGACCTGCGGGACGTTCCGATCTCGCTGGCTCCCATCCAGCGTCCACACCCGCCGCTGTGGATCGGCACCATGCAGCCGGAAACCGGCGCCTGGGCTGCCGACAACGCGGTGAACATCGCCTGTGTCGCCGGCGTGGAGCGCGTTCGCGCCATCACCGATGCCTACCGCGCCCGCTGGCGAACCCGGCAACAGCCGAGAGCCGTGATGCCGCGTCTCGGCATGGTCCGCCAGATCGTCATTGCCGACAGCGATGCAGCGGCTCGCGCCCTGGCCGCACCGGCCTACCAGCGATGGTTCGAGACGTTCACCCATCTTTCCCGGCAGCGGCACCTGCCGTTGCCGCCGTCGCTGCCGGCAACATTCGAAGAAGCGATGCGGAGCGGATTTTCGATCCCGGGATCCGCGTCGACCGTACGCAGGATTCTGATGGCGCAGGCATCGGATGCAGGGATCGATTATCTTCTCTGCCAGGTCGCTTTCGGAAACCTGCCGCTGGATGCGTCGCTGCGAACCGCGGCGGCGATCGCTTCGGACATCATGCCGTACGTCGCCGAAGCGTCGCTGGACCTCGTGCACTGACTTCGACGAGGGGAGTGACGCTGACGCGCAATTGATACGACGTTCCTTGCACGACCCCGGACAACCCGATCAGGCGAGCCGAAGCTGCGGCGACACCGCACCCGATCGCCGCGCTCGGCGGATTTCGGATCGCGCTCACTGGCTTGATGACGCGTCCGGCGGCCGGTCACGCATGCTTGAGCCGAATTTCCTGCTGCATGCGTTCGACGACCGTCGATAAGGCCTGGTCGACCAGCCTCCGGTCGGCCTTGCCGTACCGTACGCCGCGAACCGCCCAATCCGGATCGAGACGCGATTTCGGGATCTTGCGCTCGACGATGACCGAGATGAAGCCTGCGCAGCCCGACGAGGTCGTCCTGACGGCTTCCGCAATCGCCGCTTCCAGCTCCGCGATCGTCATCGACGTCCGCTGGTCCGCCCGCCGCCAGCGGGGCAGGCGCAACGCAAGCAGATGTTTTGGCACAGGTTCCGGCGCAAGTCCCGGCGCGGCTCTCGACGCTCGTCCTTGCGAGGCGGCAATACCGGACGCCCGCCCGATGATTCCTGCCTTCAGCATCGCCCACGACACCGCGGCCCCGACATTGCCGGCGGCAACTCGGATCGCGCCGCCGTCGGCGTCTTCCTTGGTCACATCGTGCAAGATCAGCGAAACAAGCGCGACCCAGGACCAGAAGATCAAAATCCAAGCCAACATCAAGCTCACGCCGCGTCGCCTTCAGCCTGGGCGACGCTGAACCCTTCCGCAGGCCGCGGCAGCGCACAAGTAAAATCTCGGTCAAGCAAGCAAACCGACCGCTGGCATGCGTGGCTGTCGGATGCACGCACCTCGCGCCAGACCCACCGTCATCGCCCGGCTTGACCGGGCGACCCAGTATTCCAGAGGCTCCCGATCGATGCGCGCCTCCGGGATACTGGATCCCCGCTTTCGCGGGATGACGACTTGAGAGGCGGATACGAATGTCTTCGCCTCGCCCCGATACGGCGCCGATACGGCGGGGGCGCACCGCAACGCTCGATATGATTCGAACTTCAAGATCGCTCGTCTGGAGACTTGCGCCCGTTGCGCGATGGATTGCTTTCGCCGTCGCCAGGCTTCGGATGACAGGTGGCCGGCGCTCGCGATGACGGTGGGCTTGGATGACAGTGGGCTTGGCTGTGACGATCAGGCTGGACACGGCCGCGGGGCGCTGCCCTCCGCCTCTTCCTGAGCCAATCGTTGCCGGCGCCGACCTTTGTGCCGCCGACCTCACGCTGCCCGCCTTCGTGCACGCGTCCGCGGCGGCGCATTCAGCGCCTCCGCCCGGAATGTTCCATTCGCGGTGCAGTTTCCAGGTCATTCTCATCGGCGATGATAGCCCGCCCGGCTTGCGCGCGGAGAGGCCGTCGCCTAAGCACTCGTCTCCGCGAACGACGCTTCGGAGAGACCCGATTTTCCACCTCATCTTCGCTCTGCCCAGCCTGCTCGTCGTGACGCGGTTCGTCTGGCCCCTGCATCTGCCGCTTGCGGTGAAATGCGTGGCCGTCCTGCTTCTGCTCGGCGCCTCCCAGTACCATTTCTGGAGCCGGCTCTCCTCGGGCTCGGTGTTCGCGCCGGAGTTTCCGCGTCCGCTGGTCATCCTCTTCAACTGGGCGTTCGGCGCGATCATCCTGCTCGCGCTGCTGCAGCTGCTGCTGGACGGCGCCACGCTGATCGCGATGGCGGTCCATGGCGGCCAAGTGAACGTTCCCGACGGCGCGCGCTACGCCATCGGCGGCGTCGCCGCCATTCTCGCCGCGATCGGCGTGCATCAGGCGCTGCGGGTGCCTCCCTTGAAGGATATCGAGATCGCCATCATGGAGCTGGCGCCGCAATTCGACGGTTACACATTGCTGCAACTGACCGACCTCCACATCAGCCGCCTTTTCCCGGCCTGGTGGGCCCGCGCCGTGGTCGCGCGGGCCAATGGCCTGGGCGCCGACCTGATCGTGGTGACGGGCGACCTGATCGACGGCAGCCTCGCGGCGCGGTGCAAGGACGTGGAGCCGCTGCGCGACCTGCGCGCGGCGGACGGGGTGTACGTGATCCCCGGCAACCACGAATACTTCTTCAGCTACCGCGAATGGATGGCGCACTACGCGGCGATGGGGATGCGCGTGCTCGAGAACGACCACGCGGTGCTCGAACGGGAGG